>NZ_OY782772.1:0-300000 GCF_963678245.1 uncultured Sunxiuqinia sp. | reverse complement strand
AGCTAGTAATCTGGTCAATAAACCAGAAGTAATACAACAAGTTGAAAAAGCCGGAATCGGTGCTATCGTATACAAATCTTTATTCGAGGAGCAAATTCAATTAGAATCTATTCAGCTTGAGGACGATCTTCATGAATACGAAGAAAGACATGCGGAGATGACAAGCATCTTTCCTGAGATGGAACATGCCGGACCGAAGGAACACCTCCTGAATGTAAAAACACTAAAAGAAAATACGTCAGTACCAATTATTGCCAGTTTGAACGCGATTTACGAAACATCGTGGGTTGAGTACGCCAAGGAATTGGAGAAGACTGGTGTTGATGCTTTGGAAATTAATCTTTATGCAACTCCCGGATATTTTGAAGTAGCTGGAGAAGGTATTGAAGACAAACAAATACAAATCGTAAAAAGCGTTAAAAAGGCAGTTAAAATTCCAGTAAGTGTGAAACTAAGTCCGTTTTATACGAACACACTTAATTTTATCAAAAAATTAGATGAAGCCGGGGTTGATGGTTTTGTAATTTTTAATCGCTTTTTCCAACCCGATATTGACATCGAGAAAGAACTATTTCATTATCCATGGGACTTAAGTCAGGAAAAAGACTTTCAGGTTTCACTGAGATATGCCGGCTTACTTTATGGGAATATTGATGCCAGTGTTTGTGCAAGCAGGGGAATTTCAAGCTCCGAAGATGTAATTAAAATGCTATTAGCAGGAGCTAATGTGGTTCAGGTAGTTTCGGCTATTTACCGCAACCAACCACCATTTGTTGAAAAAGTGCTGACTGACTTATCAGCATGGATGGATAAAAAAGGCTATAAATCATTGGATGATTTCCGTGGAAAACTTTCACGTAAAAACCTGAAAGATCCATTCGCCTATCAACGAGCACAATATGTTGATATTTTGATGAAATCAGAAGAGGTGTTCAAAAAATACCCAATGGTATAAGAAATGCTTAATTGTAACTAGAATAGATCATGAAAAGGCTTTGGATAATTTATCCGAAGCCTTTTTTATTTAAGAATCAGGAAACGATTGAAATCCTGATCTTCTTATTTTTCAACCTACAGCCGTCCAGCAATTCAACCAATTGTTTCGACTGGCTCACATGCACGCCAACAAACGCACAATCCTGTTTAAGCTCAATAATTCCTAATTGTTCTTTGTTCAGATTTCCTTGTTTAAAAAATAAGCCGGCAATATCTCCTTTTGATATTTTATCTTTTCGGCCTCCGGAAATAAATAAAGTTGTCCATGCAGACTTATTTAAAAGAGGTGCTTCCCTTAGTCTTTCGATGCCAACCGCCCCCAAATAGTCTGGTAGTTCTTCTTGTTCCCAGTGCAGAATATAGGCCGTTCCATCGTTAAACATTCGCGCTGTTCGACCATTTCTATGGGTAAATTCATCTTTCCGCCTTGGCAGTTGATAATGCAGAATAAATTTAATCTCAGGAACATCAATTCCACGGGCAGCCAGATCGGTAGCAATCAACAATTGATGTGTGCCGTTTCTAAATTGAATAAGGGATCGTTCGCGATCCATCTGCTCCATTCCCCCATAAAAACACCCATGTCTGATTTTCTTTTCATTTAGGAAATCGCTCATTCGCTGAATCGTATATTTAAAGTTGCAGAAAATAATTCCCGGCTGATTTCCAATATGACACAACGCTTTAAACAGCACCTCCAGTTTGTCTTTATCAGGTGAAAGTATTTTTTTGATTTTGAGCTGAGAGCTCTTTTCTCCCAAATAATTTAAATTGACCGGATCTTTCAATCCCACAAAAGCAGGGATATCCACTTTTTGAGTTGCCGAAGTTAGAATCTTCTTTTCCAACATCGGGAGCATTCGCAAAATCTCACGCATTTCATCTTCAAAACCAATTTCCAACGATTTATCAAACTCATCGAGCACCAATGTTTTAATACTGTCGGTAGAAAAAGTTTCGCGCCGCAAATGATCGGCCACCCGACCCGGCGTACCAACCAATACAGCCGGACGATGCTTTAACTCCAGTTTATCTTTTGAAAATGAGGTGCCTCCGTAAACAGCATTGGTTTTATAGCCAGCGCCCATTTCGCGAAGCACCTGTTCTATTTGAATAGCCAACTCGCGCGATGGCGCCAAAATTAAGGTCTGAATTTCATCGCAGTCCCGTTTCAATTCTGCAACAAGGGGCAACAAAAAGGCCAATGTTTTTCCGGTTCCGGTGGGCGACAGTAAAACGACTTCAGCATTGGAGTGGATTGTCTGCTGAGCCTCTTCCTGCATTGGGTTCAATTGCTCAATATTCAGCTTATCCAGTATGTTTTTTTGATTTTTAATCGATTTTGACATGCGGCAAAGATAGGTTTATTTTAAGAGCTAATGAGTCATCAATAGTTCTGGTTTTATTTCATTCGAACAAATAAAACTAAATTTGTCGTGTCATAAATTTATGATCATGGTTAAAAAGAAAAATCATCCTACAGTAAAGTCGAAATTGCACCCTCGCAACAAAAATCGTGAGCGTTACGATTTCAAACAGCTGATTGCTGTTTGCCCTGAACTGAACGAATTTGTAAGAGAAAACCCTTATGGTGATGAATCGATTGATTTTTCAGATGCTAAAGCAGTAAAAATCCTAAACACGGCCATACTAAAAAACAACTACGGACTCGGATATTGGGACATTCCGGCGAATTACCTGTGCCCTCCAATACCGGGACGAGCAGACTACATTCACTATGCTGCCGATATCCTGAGCAACTGCAATTCGGGTATAATTCCAACTGGCTCCTCCATCAACTGTTTAGATGTTGGCGTTGGTGCGAACTGCATTTACCCAATTATTGGAAGTATGGAGTACGAATGGAATTTTGTGGGTGCTGATATTGACCCGACTGCAATTAAATCGGCCACCAGAATTGTAAATCAAAATCCAGCACTAACCGAACGAGTCTCTTTACAATTGCAAGCCAACCCGAATAACATTTTTACCGGAATCATCCAACCCGACGAACGGTTTGCCCTGACCGTTTGTAACCCGCCTTTTCATGCGTCGGCTGCTGAAGCACAAGCCGGCACTCTTCGTAAACTCAGCAAGCTCAACACACAAAAAGCAAAAAGTCCGAAGCTAAATTTTGGCGGACAAAGTAATGAGTTGTGGTGCGAAGGCGGTGAAGTAGCGTTCCTAAAGAATATGATTCATGAAAGTAAACGATTTGCAAAAACATGCTTTTGGTTCACCAGTTTAGTATCAAAAAGCGAACGCCTCCCGGCCGCATACAAATTTTTAAAACAGGTTGAAGCGACCGAAGTACAGACCATCAGCATGGGGCAAGGCAATAAAGTCAGTCGGATAATAACATGGACGTTCCTTTCAAAAAAAGAGCAAAAAGAGTGGACTCAGAGATGGAAATAAGTTAGAACTCTAATAAATGGCTTCAATCAAAATCGTCTTCCCGTTAAACAAAACCTGCTCGCCAACTTTTCCTCCAGATAGCGCCTGACCGATCGGAGAAACCATCGACAAACAAAAGTAATCCGTCGACTGCACATGAACCTTTCCCAGAGCAACCGATAGAAAATAGTTCCCTTGATTACAAATTACCAGGCTACCAAATTCTACATGTGTATGTATTTTCGAAGGATTAATTCGTGCCAAATCATTTTTCAAAGTTTGAAACTTGCTCAACTCAGCCTGAAATTTATTCAACTCCTGTTGAATCATTTCCCGCCCCGTTTCATATTTATCGCCGGCACTGCTTTTGGTATCGCTATCGCGTGACTCTTTTGCTGATTCTATTTCTGATAATGTTGCGTTAATTCGTTCGTCCAACAATTTGGAGAGTTCTGCTAATAACAACGCTTTTATTTCCTTATTCATTTCTGATTTATCTTGTGGATTTTAAACGGGTTGAATTCACGCTCCCATTTACAATGATCATTAGACCAACTCCAATGTTACGTCTTTCAAAAATCGCTCTTCCAACAAACGAACGACTCGTTTTACAACAAACTTGCGTATCTCGAGCTCAATCGGCTGCTCCGGATCCTGATGAGTCCAGTTAATTCGAGTGCCTACAATAATGTGAATAATATCGTGTTCCAACAACAATTTCACCACTTCTTCGGGCGGACTGTTTCCCAATCGGGTTTCGCGGGTGTAGTTTTCAAGAACTTCCTCCACTTTTCCCATCGTCAACACGCCCTCCGTCACCATTTCAAAACCTTCCATTTCGGCAGCCGGAGGAATCGACTCTCCAGCATACCGATGCTGGATATTGACTTCCAAATCTAATTCGCGGGCAATAATCTCAGCAGTTGTACCACCACATATAATCTTCTTGCCCGGGAACTCTGTCACTCGTTTCACAAAATCAACATCTTTAATCTTATAGAACGGAGGTCCCGTTATCAGCATAAACTCTCGGGGTTTTCGAAAATGGACAATACCGCAACTGGTATCATCTTTCAAATTAAATCCGTCATTCATGGCTGCCTGGTTTAAAATTTTCCGTGCCAGACGAGTAGCCGAAATTTTATTTTCGCGCGAAATCTGCTTTTTTGCAAACTCATGCACCTGCTCTATTCCCCAGCCCATCGGATATTTTTTGCCCCCCAAGCCACTTTGAACAACACCATCGGTCATAAAAATAATGCGATCGCCTTTTCGAGGTGTAAACTCACGAATACGCAAAATTTTGCCAACATTCTCCTCTCCCCTGATATTTACTTCGATTTCTTTAGGCAAAAAGTATTCGCCTTTACGGAAAATTAAAGTTGGCGGATTATCATAATTCACGATCCGAACCAATCCATCTACTTCAATTTCAATAATCGTGAATGTGGCGTAACTCTCTTTTCCATCGCTACTGCGAGGTAGAGCACGCATAAATACCTTCGCAGCCACATCTGGCTCCGTATGTAATGAAGAATAGTTTAAAGCCATAGAGGCTGTTAATGTAGCTAAGACATTAGCCTTTACACCGTGCCCAATTCCATCAGACAACACCATGATTACGCGACCTTCTTCCTTAATTCGACGGGTGTAAAACACATCACCACAAACCACCTCGCCTTTAGGCAACTTCTGTTGAATATCGACATCAAAATGATAATCAGCCATCAGTTGTCGTCCTCCCCATATTTATACGATTGAATAATGGAGTTGAGTAATTCCTCCGTTTGAGCCGCATTTTCACCCAACAAAAAAGCAATCTTTTGCACCGTATCCAGATTTTGCTTGTTCACGCGTTGTGCCCGGCTAATGATTTCCTCTCTGACTAACAAAGGAGCTGACATATCGCGGATCAATGCCCCGACAACCCTATTTTTGTATATCGAAATCACCGAAACATGCAACAACCGGTTTTGTATTTTCAGATCGCGCTCCAACATGTTTTCCCCTGAAACCATCAATGAAGCGAACATTTTAAACACCACATCGGGGATTAATGAACTAAGCTCAGCTCCTTGTAATCCGGGTATTGTTTCATACAATTCTTCCAACTCTTCTCCAAACAGGCGTGCGAATCCCTGGTTTGAATCAATGACCTTAAAATCTTGATTCACAATAATAACCCCAGCTCTGATTTTGTGCATCATTGCAGATGCGATAACAGATGCTTCCTGGGCTTGTTCCAGATTTCGTTCTGCCTTTTTCCGATCAGTTATATCAAGGATCGAACCGACGATGCCGATAATTTCATTCTCATCATTTCGAATCACAGCTTTGTTGAAAATCACATCATGCATTGATCCGTCCGATAAACGAAACTTAGTTTCGTAGCTCTGATCAACCGGTGTTTCAAATAACTCTTGATCACGTCGGGCATACATTTCAGCAATATCTGTCGGCTGAACATCAAACACTGTTTTGCCAATGATCTCCTCCTTTTTTAAGCCTATAAAATTCTCATGCGCTTTGTTGGTGGCTTTATATATTCCGTTGATATCGCGATAGAAAATCGGGATCGGCAAAGCATCAATAATTTTCTGATGCAAATCCGGATACTGGATCATATCCGAATGGAAAGACTGGTCATCATATATCATTGTCGTTGGTATTGGATAATTAGCTAATTCTTCATTGATCATTGTAGGTTGTCTACGAGACAGTTGTCATTACAACTAGCGACTTAATTTTGGTTTTCACTTACCAATCACTGTTACTTCTACCTGTCCACTGTGCCTGAACACGGCACCGTCCTCCCACTACCGCTAAATTAAAAATTAAAAACTGAAAAGGCTTATTTCAAATCAATCTAAATTTGAGTTCTATATGCATTATGTAGACGAAATTTTGTTCCATTTCGAACTTTTCGGTGATCTTTGCAAAAATCTTTACAAGAACATGCAAGTCAGTCAAATCTGCGAACTTTTATCTGCCACAATCATCTGTGGAACAAAATATTCATCAGCAACGATAGAGCGAGGATACAGCTCTGATTTAATGAGTGATGTCCTGACACTGGACACCGACAATCTGCTCTTAATTACCGGATTGTGTAATTTACAAACGATTCGCACATCTGAGATGGCAGACATTAAATTCATTGTGTTTGTGCGCAAAAAAAAATTAAATGATGAGATGCTTGCGCTTGCTAAAGAAAATAATATGTGCATTTTGGAATCTCCATTCACGCTATTTAAAGCCAGTGGTCTGTTGTATCAGGCAGGACTAAAACCAGTTTATTGAATATGAATCTGGAGTTTCACATAGAAGGAGGAAATTTTTCGCGAGCCGGTCATGCGTCGAGTGAAATCAAAAAAATGCTCAAGCAATTGGGGGTCGATTCACGTTGCATCAAAAACATCGTAATTGCCATGTACGAGGCAGAAGTGAATGTCGTAGCACATGCTTTTGAAGGCCTTATTCATGTCCATATTGAATCAGACAAGATTACGACGGTAATCTCCGATAAAGGACCGGGAATAGCCGATGTAGATTTGGCGATGCAGGAAGGTTACTCCACGGCTAGTAAAAAAGTAAGAGAAATGGGATTTG
The DNA here is from genome assembly GCF_963678245.1 of uncultured Sunxiuqinia sp. Classification (NCBI taxonomy): domain Bacteria; kingdom Pseudomonadati; phylum Bacteroidota; class Bacteroidia; order Marinilabiliales; family Prolixibacteraceae; genus Sunxiuqinia; species uncultured Sunxiuqinia sp. Next base: position 293,001 of record NZ_OY782772.1, on the reverse strand, counting down.
GCGCTGGAATGGGACTTCCCAACATCAAAAAGAATACGGATAAGCTCACGATTGAATCAACCGTAAATGAGGGAACAACAGTTAAAATGGTCAATCATTTTTAATGGTAACTGCAAAAACATATCACGCATTAACGGTCGACGAAAAGAAATGCATAGGATGTATCCATTGCATGAAAGCTTGTCCGACCGAAGCTATTCGAGTAGTTGATGGATTAGCTGAAATATCGAAAGAACGATGCGTTGACTGTGGGCACTGTATGCGTGCCTGCCCGGCCAAAGCTATCTATGTGGAGCAGGATGACTTAAAAATTTCCAAAACATTTAAATACAGGGTGGCTTTATTCCCGGCAGTTATGATTGGCCAGTTTCCTGAAAAATATACCGAAAATCAGATTTACGCAGCCCTGCTAAAAATTGGCTTTACCCACGCTTTTGAAGTGGAACAGCCAATCGGCATTTTGAAGGACTCGATGAAGCAATACTGCAAAACTTCACCCAACAATAAACCACACATATCTAGCTTTTGCCCGGCAATTGTGCGTCTGATACAGATTCGCTACCCATCGTTAACCGAAAACCTGATTCAGCGCAAATCACCGCACGATTTGGGAGCACACTTTGCCATTAAGGAATTAAAGAAACAAGGTGCTAAAGAAGATGAAATTGGGCTGTTTTACATCACCCCTTGCAATGCTAAAATTAGTTCGGTGAAAAGTCCGGTTGGTGAAAAAGAGTCGATTGCTGATGGCATCATCAACATGAATGATTTATACAACCGAGTGATGCAAGTTATCAATGACAAGGAAGCAGAAGACACAAGTCATTTGCGCGAAAATTTAAGTCGCGACGGAATTCTGTGGAGCCTGACCCGAGGCGAATCGATTCACTTTGGAGAACGTAGCATGGCCATCGATGGCATTCACAATGTCATTAAATTTTTGGAACGCTTGGAAAACGAAGAGGTACCGGAGATTGACTTTTTGGAACTTCGTGCTTGCGACCAAAGTTGTGCCGGAGGAATTCTGATGACGGGCAATCGTTTTTTAACTGTGACCAGACTTGAGCGCCGTGCAAAACGTTACCCACAAGCCTGGAAGTTGAAAGACAGTGAAGCAATAAAAGGTTCGAAAGAGATAATACAAAAACTAATCGCTGATAAAATTATCCCCAAACCAGCATTTAGCCTGGATAAAGATCGTGTTCGGGCACTGGAAAAAATGAACCGTGCCCAGCGGATAATCTGCTTTTTACCTGGTGTTGATTGCGGTGCATGTGGTGCTCCCAACTGCCAGGCACTAGCCGAAGACATGGTAAACGGAAAAGCAAAAATGTCTGATTGCGTATTTCTACAACAAATGTGGGAAGACGAAGGAAAAATTAGCACTACAAAGGCTTTCCGAAATGTGGAAAAGAAGTGGGGAGAAAAAAGATTTCAGGCTGATTGTAATAAACGAGGAAAAAGAAATGAAGGTTTCTGATTTAATAGAACAACTAAATTTAAAAGTAATTTCCGGAGAAAAAGGACTTGACCGGGAAATTAGTGGAGCGTATGTTTCCGACTTATTGAGCGATGTAATGGGCAATGCCAAGGAAGAACAGCTTTGGATTACATTACAGGTACATCAAAATGTAATGGCTATTGCTTCGCTAAAAGATTTGGCAGCTGTCATCCTGGTAAAAGGACTGCAGCCCCACAAAAGTACAATCGAACACAGCAACGAGGAGCAAATCCCCATTCTGTCAACCTCTGATTCAACCTTCGATATAAGCGGAAAACTTTATGCGTTGTTGAAAGAGCAATAATGAAAAAATATCGGGCCGATCTACATATTCACACCGTTTTGTCGCCATGTGCTGATTTGGAAATGAGCCCTGATAAAATTGTGCAAAAAGCGATTGACCGAGGGATTGATATTATCGCGATCACCGATCATAATGCAACCGGGCAATGTGCGATGGTAAAAAAGCATGCCGAAAAAACAAAGCTGATCGTAATCAATGGATGTGAAGTGAACAGCCAGGAAGAGGTCCATGCAATTTGCCTCTTCGAAGATGATTATACCCGCGATCAATTTCAGCAATTTTTGGATCAATACCTGCCAGAAATACCCAACAACCCGGAGTACAATGGTCATCAGATAATAGTGGACGATCAAAATAACATCGTTCATCATTCGCCACACTATTTGTTGAGTCCACTTCAGGTTGATCTGGAAACAATTGAAAAATACACGCATCAGCTTAACGGAATTTTCATTCCGGCCCATATCGACCGCCCCATCAGTAGTATATATAGCCAATTCGGCTATTTACCCTCTGATATGAACGTTGATGGCATGCAGCTTTCAAAATTTGCTCCTGAAAACGAAATCAGACAACAATACGATATTCATAAGGAAGTAAGTTTGATCACAGCATCTGATGCTCATTACATTAAAGATGTTGGTTCTGCGCATACTTTTTTTCACCTATTTGAACCCACTTTTCAAGAACTTCGATGGGCTTTAAATCAAAAAAACGGACGATTTGTAAAAATTGAATCATGAATGAGTTGTCGCTCCATATTTTAGACATTGCACAAAACTCCATCAGAGCCAATGCCGGGTTAATCCAGATTCACGTGAAGGAATTACCTGACGAGGACTTGTTGTCCATCCAAATAAAAGACGATGGTGACGGCATGAAACAATGTCAAGCGGATCGAGCTGAAAATCCTTTTTTCACGTCAAGAACAACCCGAAAAGTTGGATTGGGAATTCCACTATTGAAACAAAACGCAGAGCAAACAAACGGGCAGTTTCAACTTCAATCCACCGAAAAAATCGGAACAACATTAACTGTCAGTTTTGGGTTTCATCATTTCGACAGGCCTATTATAGGCGACATTGCAGGATGCCTGTTGATCTTGATTTCGAATGAAACCCAAGCTGACCTTCTTTACACACATCAAACCAGCAAGGGTACATTTGAATTAGACACACGTGAAATAAAAAAGGAGCTGGATGGGATACCGCTTTCAACACCTGAAATACAACTATTTTTGAAAGAAATGATTCTGGGTAATTTAGAACAGATTCAAATAAGCGAATAATGACGAAAATTAGATTCTAATTGTGAAAATCGAATGAAATTTGTAACCCAGAAGATATAACCTACTGATAAAAAAACCATAAACAATATACCATGACAAAAGTAAAATCACTTGCGGACCTTAAAAAATTGAAAGAAGAGGTCCAGTCAAAAATTAAGCTTCGGGAAAAAGGAGATCATCCCGAAAACCTGATTCAGATAAAAGTTTCGATGGGCACCTGCGGAATAGCTTCAGGAGCAAAAGACACGATGAATTATTTTATCGAAGAACTCGACCATCAGGGAATTGATGCCTTGGTTACTCAAACCGGATGTATGGGATATTGCTACGCCGAACCAACTATTGAGCTTACCATGCCCGGCAAGCAACCTGTCGTTTATGGCGATGTAAATAAGACGAAGGCACAGGAAATTATCGACAAGCACATTAAATTAAATGAACTGGTAGATGGCATCATACCGGTTAGCTATAAAACCCTTTGACCCATTATAAACTACTCGAAGAATGACTGACTACAAAATACACCTGTTGGTTTGTGGAGGTACCGGATGTAAGGCTTCACAAAGCGAACAGATAAAGAACAATTTTAAAAATCAATTACAGGAAGTTGGCCTCGAAAATGACGTTCAGGTAATTCACACCGGATGTTTTGGTTTCTGTGAGCAAGGCCCTATTGTTAAGATTCAACCAGACAATACATTCTATGTTTCGGTTAAGCCTGACGACACGATGGAAATCATAAACGAACACATTATAAAAGGGCGTCAGGTTGATCGCTTGTTATACACCGATCCAAACACTAAAGCACAAATTACAGAGAGCAAAAATATGGACTTTTATAAAAAGCAAGTCCGCATTGCTCTGCGAAATTGCGGTTTTATCAATCCCGAAAATATTGAAGAATACATCGGAAATGATGGCTACTCTGCTCTCGGAAAATGTTTGGAAGAAATAACTCCGGAAAGCGCCATTAAAATGATTATGGACTCCGGCCTTCGTGGACGTGGTGGCGGTGGTTTCCCAACCGGATTGAAATGGGACATTACCCGCAAAGTTGAAAACGAACAAAAATATGTGGTTTGTAATGCCGACGAAGGCGACCCCGGTGCATTTATGGATCGTTCCATCTTGGAAGGTGATCCGCACACCGTCATCGAAGCAATGGCCATTTGCGGTTATTGCATCGGAGCCAATAAAGGATTGGTATACATTCGGGCTGAATATCCGCTAGCTATTCAACGACTAAAAACAGCTTTGAATCAGGCACGCGAATATGGTCTGTTAGGTGAAAATATATTGGAATCAGAATTCAGTTTCGAAATTGAGATTCGCTACGGAGCAGGAGCGTTTGTTTGTGGAGAAGAAACAGCCCTGATCAACTCAATGGAAGGAAAACGCGGAGAACCAACCTTTAAACCACCATTTCCATCGCAAGAAGGATATCTTGGAAAGCCAACCAACGTGAATAACGTAGAAACCTTTGCCAACATCCCTCCCATCATCAATAAAGGAGCGGAGTGGTTTAGCAGCATTGGAACCGAAAAATCAAAAGGAACCAAAGTTTTTGCACTGGCCGGTAAAATCAACAATGTTGGGTTGATTGAAGTTCCGATGGGCATCACCCTTCGCGAAGTTATCTATGATATAGGTGGCGGCATCAAAAACGGCAAAGAATTCAAATCAGTGCAAACCGGAGGCCCATCAGGTGGTTGTTTAACCAAAGATTTTCTGGATACTCCAATTGATTACGACAACTTACTGGCTGCCGGTTCTATGATGGGATCAGGCGGTATGATTGTGATGGATGAAGACGACTGTATGGTATCGATTGCCAAGTTCTACCTGGAATTTACCCTGGATGAATCCTGCGGGAAATGTACACCTTGCCGCATCGGCAATAAGCGGTTATACGAAATTCTGGAGAAAATTACTGAAGGAAAAGGAACGCCGGAAGACTTGACCAAACTGCGCATGCTAAGTCATGTCATTAAAGATTCGTCGTTGTGCGGACTGGGGCAAACCTCTCCAAACCCGGTTCTTTCAACCCTGGACCATTTCATGCACGAATACGAAGCTCACGTTGATGACGGCAAATGCCCGGCAGGTCAGTGTAAAGCCCTTTTGCAATATGTTATTACCGATGAAAAATGTACCGGCTGTACGCTGTGCTTCCGGAATTGTCCGGTTGGCGCTATTTCAGGAGAGAGGCGCAATCCGCACTATATCGACCAATCGCTTTGCATCAAATGTGGAGCCTGCTATGATAAATGTAAGTTTGATGCAATCAAGATTGCGTAACCAAAGAAAACTATGGAAATGATCAATTTAACCATCGACAATAAATCCCTGGTTGTTAAAAAAGGAACAACCATTTTAGAAGCTGCATCAAGCATTGGTATTGATGTACCCACACTTTGCCACATGCATTTGCACGATATGAATATCGAAAACAAACCCGGCGGTTGTCGCGTTTGCGTTGTCGAAGTGAAAGGACGACGTAATTTGGCTCCGGCTTGCTGCACCGACGTTGCTGACGGCATGGAAATCAGCACGCACTCTATGCGTGCAGTTAATGCCCGCCGTACGATTGTTGAGCTGATTTTATCAGACCATCCGGCCGACTGTCTAATCTGTCCAAAATCAGGAAAGTGCGATTTGCAAAATATGGCTCACCATCTTGGAATCCGCGAAATTCATTATCAAGGGGAGCAATCACACTACCGCGAAGACACCAGTCCGGCTATCATTCGAGATATTGACAAATGTATTCTTTGCCGACGCTGCGAAACCATGTGTAACGAAGTACAAACGGTTGGTGTGCTTTCTACTATCAACCGTGGATTTGAGGCTGTGGTCTCGCCAGCTTTCGAAATGAATCTGGACCATTCGTCCTGCACTTACTGCGGACAATGTGTGGCAGTTTGCCCAACCGCTGCATTAACCGAAGTGGATGAAACCGGAGCTGTCATTCGGGCACTTTCCGATCCTACAAAGACTGTTATTGTACAAACGGCTCCGGCAGTGCGTGCGGCATTAGGCGAAGAATTTGGCATGGATGCCGGCACATTGGTCACCGGAAAAATGGCTGCTGCTTTGCGTCGTCTCGGCTTCGATCATGTATTTGATACCGACTTTGCTGCCGACCTTACCATTATGGAAGAAGGAACTGAACTGCTTGCCCGCCTCAACAAATACCTTGCAGGCGACAAAGAAGTCAAACTACCAATACTAACCTCTTGTTGTCCGGCTTGGGTGAAATTTTTTGAACATCACTTTCCCGGAATGAAAGATATTCCATCAACAGCCCGTTCCCCTCAACAAATGTTTGGTGCAATAGCCAAAACTTATTTTGCTGAAAAAATGGAGGTGAAACGAGAGGATTTAGTGGTGGTATCTATCATGCCCTGCGTGGCTAAAAAGTATGAAAGCAGCCGTGAAGAATTTGCTGTTGAAGGTAACCCTGATGTGGATTATGCACTCACAACACGCGAGCTCGCACAATTAATCAACCTAGCCAACATCGACTTTAAAGCCTTACCAGATGAAGAGTTTGACAATCCAATGGGCGAGTCAACCGGAGCGGGTGTCATTTTCGGAACAACCGGTGGTGTTATTGAAGCTGCTGTTCGCACTGCTTACGAAGTTCAAACCGGAAAAACGCTGAAACGTCTGGATTTTGAAGAGCTGCGTGGCATGGAAGGATTGCGTAAAGCGACGATCGATTTTGAAGGATTGCCAATCAATATTGGTATTGCCCACGGACTTGGAAATGCTCGGAAATTGCTGGAAGAAATAAAAACCGGCAAAAGTGAGTTTCATGCCATTGAAATCATGTCATGCCCCGGAGGCTGTATCGGAGGTGGTGGACAACCCTACCATCATGGAGATGTTGAAATTCTGAAAAAACGTCAGAAAGCAATTTATGAAGAGGACAAAAGTAAGAGCATTCGTAAATCGCACGGAAACCCATCCATCAAAAAACTGTATGATGAGTTCTTAGGTCAGCCACTAAGTGAAAAAGCACATCACTTACTGCATACGAAATATTTTGACAGGAGCTAATAAAGTCTCGGTCCGAAAACAAATTTAATTGCAAAACAAAAAGAAATGCCCAAAATAAAACTTACAGATAAAACGATCAACCAGATAAAAGACATCTGCGCTGAATTTAATAATCAGGAAGGTGAACTGATTAATGTACTTCACCAGGTACAAAGTAAACTGGGGTACTTACCTGCCGAAGTGCAGGAAGTCATTGCCAAAGAATTGAAAATGTCGGTTGCCAAGGTATACGGCGTGGTAACTTTCTACTCGTTTTTCACCATGCTGCCTCAGGGCGAACATCCCATTTCTATTTGCATGGGAACGGCTTGCTATGTGCGTGGTGCGGAACAAGTACTGACTGAATTTAAACGTCAGTTAAAAATTGAGGTTGGCCAAACTTCACCCGACGGTAAATTCTCGCTAAGCAGCTTACGCTGTGTGGGTGCTTGTGGATTAGCTCCGGTGGTAACTGTTGGCGAAAAGGTATACGGACGGGTTTCGCCTCAACAGGTAGGTCAAATTATTTCCGAATACCAGGAAGGCTGAGCGTCGGATGCAAAATCTGCTTAAAAACCTCCACCAAAAGTAAAAGTCATCCCGGACTCGATCCGGGATCTCCATCAAACAAGGAAAGGTAATTATAGAAGCGCCCCCTGAGCCGAATTCAGGGTGACTCAATGCAAAAAAAGAGATGATATCTGTTAAAAGATGTCATCTCTTTCCTTTTAAAAATCCTGCTCCCGGTACGATAAAATCACATTCATCGATCAGGATGGAATTCTTCCCCAAAAACCATTTCGGCATACAAACTTCATACCAGCAATTTAATATTTTTTTATTTAAATACAGACTGAATCTAAATAGGAAAACATTACAGTATTCTATAAATAATGAATATTTTTTATTTTAAACAGTAAGCTTTAATTCTTTCACACTAATGAAAGACCTTGAAGCAAACAGAATGTTTATAAACATAAAACAGGGGGGGGGCACCATCTTTTATTTATCAGAATAAACAGGCAGATTAGCTTACTATTGCTGAATACCATACAATATGATTATCAAACTATTAGTTACTAACGGGAGTCTCAACTCTCACAAAAATCAAAACCTATGAAAAAGCTTTTACTATTTTGTATCCTTTCATTTTTTGCATTTTTATTCAGTGCAAACGCTCAATTTAAAGTACTAAGTACCGGCAAACTAGCTATTAATGGCGGAACTATATACAATGCTGCCAGAGTAAACGTTTCAGATACTGATAATTCAACTATTTACAGTAAGCTCTTCTTATCGTCTGGATGGGGGGATGCAATAAAGTCTCAGGTTAACAGGACAGACGGTATCACTTTTAGTGGCTGGTATAACAGCAGTAGAACCTTTATGGTCTTTGGAAATGGTGATGTTTGGAGTGCTACGAATATTTATAGTTCTGACTCAACTTTAAAATCAAATATTGAAAATGTTAAAAGTCCGACTCAGGTAATCAATAAATTACGAGGGGTTACTTATTTTATGAAAAATGATAAGAAAACGAAAAAAACAAAACACAGCGGATTACTGGCTCAAGAAGTAAAGGCAGTACTTCCTGATCTTGTTTATGAAGATGACAAGGGTGTAAAAGGGATTGCCTATGTTGAACTAATCCCGTACTTAATTGAAGCCATTAAAGAACAGCAACAGGTAATAGATGAACAAAATGATAGACTTGAAAACATCGAAAACAACTGCTGTAATAACGACGGCAGTCTCAAGAGTGCAACACTCGGAAAGACCGATCAGCTTAATTTAGATGGTACTGCAAAGCTTTATCAAAATGCCCCCAACCCTTTCTCCACACAAACAACCATCCGTTTTGAAATCCCGGAAACGGTTGGCAATGCCCAGCTCTATATTTGTAACATGACAGGTTCACTACTAAAGAACATTGCAATAAACCAAAGAGGCAAAGGAAACGTAGTTATTAATGGCAATGAATTCAAAGCAGGCATGTATCTTTACACATTGGTAAACGATGGAAAGATTATCGATACTAAGCAGATGTTGTTGACGGAATAAACTACAAATCATCATTAAATGAATGTAAAAAAAAATATACGAACTGTATTTTTTTGTTGTTTAATTATCACAGGATCAACGCCTTGCTTTTCTCAATTAGAAGTTGACGCAGGCAAGGACACAACGTACTGTCTTAATTCAGACCAAGGGACAATGTACTTGGAGAATGCAGTCATTAAAAACGGAGTTGAACCATATACCATAGCTTGGGAATGTAAAGTTCCTAAAGGATTGTATTCGTATTATACGGCCAGTGACTTGTTGAATGATACTACAGCTTTAGAACCACAAATTCGAAGCACGTTTGGGGGTAAAATCAAGTATGTACTAAATGTAACTGATAGTGAAAATAACTATGCAAAAGATAGTATTTATGTACGCTTTTCAAGCTATATATACCTAACAGGCTATCACGTTTATGAAGTAAATAAAGGAGATAGTGTCCTATTTTATGACTCTCCGATAATTGGAGGCATTGGTCCATTAACATATCACTGGGAGCCAACTATTGGCTTAACAAACCCAGACACTCTGGTAACGTGGTGCAAAACGGATTCCTTAACAGAATGGTGGACGGCTTATGATGTTGTTGCAACTGATTCTTGTGGCTGTGCTTCAGATCCCAATCGGGGCTACGAAGTCAGGATCAACCCTACAGGATCCGAAGAACTAGAACTGGGGATAGTTAATGGATTGAATATCCGTCAGGAAGGCACAAAAATCTATTTTAACAACCCACATCGGTTAAAAGCACATATCACACTATACGATTTAAATGGGGCAATATGCAGCTTTTTCGACATTACTAACGATCACTTAGAAATCGCCAATAAACTAGATTCTAATGGCGTGTATGTCGTTAAAATATCAGTAGGAGAACTTACTGAAAGTAGTAAATTTATTAAATTATAAATATGAAATTGATCAAAACTATAACGATTATATTCTTTATAATCCAGTCGACCTATTTATTTGCTCAGGATGTTGCATATTATATACAAATTGAAGATCCTGACATTGTACCAGAAATAACAAAAGATAAAGATTCTGATATTCTTAAAGTTAAAGCCAAGGACAATGATTTAAACCTGCTTTACAGCAAGTATTCAATCAAGAAATTTAAAAAGGCCTTTCCTCAAGCTGTAACTCCAAGTTTAGAAAACGTTTACTTTATAAAGTGTAACGATAAAATGCTTGTTAAAGAATTAAAAGAAAAATACAAGAATGCCATTCCCCGTTTATCTAATGTCGGAAAACTAATGCTTACCTATGAGCCGAACGATTACGGATTAGCGATGGGACAATCTTATTTAGATTTGATCAACGTAAAAGATGCATGGGATATCGTACTAGGCCTTCCAAAAATCGATATTGCTATTAGTGATACTCACTTTGACTTAAATCATGAAGATTTAAACATGACACTTCTATTTGGAAATAATAACGGAACCAGTAATCATGGCACACGTGTTGCAGGATTTGCAGGAGCTGTAACCGACAACGACACCGGGATAGCATCAATTGGATTTGATACCCACCTGGTAGTTGCTCCAACATATGGCAATACTTGGCGTACCGATTCTATAGACGATTATGATAATGACGTGTTAGAACTAGCAGCAGCTGGATACCGTGTAATAAATTGTAGCTGGGAAACTCATGGCGATTTTGATTCTATTCGTAATGACTTATATGATGAAGTTAGAAATGTATGGGGTTCGTTAGTGGTTTTTGGAGCAGGAAATAGTGGTTCAAGCCACTATGGCAATAACAATCCTGCCTACCCTGGATCCTACTCAGCAAACATAGATGTTACATCGGTAGGACATATTCATGATGTTGGCAGCTCTCAAAGCCCGTTCGATAATAATTGGAAAGACGTTCATGAAGAGGCAATTGGGGATTCATTGTCAGCGCACAAGCACCATCCCACTATAGATATTTGTGCTCCAGGCTATAATGTTTCTACAACAGATATAATGGGGAGTGGAATTAATAATGGGAATTATGCAAACGACTGGGGCACATCTTTTGCAGCTCCTCAGGTATCAGCCACCCTCGGATTAATCATTTCAGTTAATCCTTGTTTATCTGCAGACGAAGCAGAGGCCATTTTATTGGATAATGCTGATGCCAGTATTTATAATATTCCTGAAAACGCACATTATATTGGGCGTTTGGGAGCTGGAAGGTTAGATGTGTATGCTGCGGTGAATGCAGCTGCGGAATCAGCTACTACCTATTTACAAAATTTGACTCTAACTGGGAACCAGAATATCGAAGATAATTATGCAATCCGAGTTGTCGATAACGTCACCGTAGCTTCAGGAGCTTCGATCAACATGATTACCCGCAAGGAAGTAACTATTGATAAAAACTTCGAAGTAGTTTCCGGCGCAGAATTAACGATTGATGTTGATGTCAACAATACAATAAGCTGTAACTAAAATTTATCTCCAGCATATTCATAGGATGTCATCTTTCGAAAGAAGACATCCTTTCCTTTTAAAAATCCTGCTCCCGATGCGATAAGATCACACTCACCGGAAATTTTTCATTCAGATGTTTGGCCACTTGCTCGGCTGAATAGACCGAACGATGTTGCCCGCCAGTGCATCCAAAACTTACGCTTAGGTGTGAAAATCCACGCTCTAAATACATACTTACGGATTGATCAACCAGGGCACATACATGCGAGAGATATTCATCAATTTCAGAATTGGCTTTTAAAAAGTCAATCACCGGCTGATCTTTACCGTTCAGTTGTTTATACTCTTCGTAGCGCCCCGGGTTGTGAATCGCCCGACAATCAAAGATGAATCCACCACCATTACCCGAAGGATCTTGCGGTAAACCTTTTTTGTACGAAAAGCTGGTAACACAAACGGTTAACTTTCCTTTCTTAGTTCCAATCTTCTTTAAAAAAATAGATTGATTTAGGGCTTCTAAAACCTTAACCAGCTCCGGTAATTCAATCGGAAGATTGTTATTACTCAGCAAATAGCTCAGGTTTTCCAAGGCAAACGGAATACTTTTCAGAAAGTGTTCTTTCTTTTCATAAAAACCACGAAAGCCGTATGCCCCCATTGCTTGCATAATCCGGATCAATACATAGCCCGTAAAATAAGCTTTAAACTCATCCCGATTAACCGAATTATATTTCTCCAACTCATCTAAATAAAACTCCAGCAAATCATTACGAACCGCCTGTGGAATATCCGCTTTGGCATCGTAGAGCAAGGAGGCTAAATCGTATTGCAATGCTCCTTTCCTACCCCCTTGGTAGTCGATAAAAGCTACTTTGCTATCGTGAAGCATAATGTTGCGCGACTGGAAATCACGGAACATAAAAAAGTCGCTGTCAGCCGCCAACAGGTAATCGCTGAACTTCTGAAAATCGTCTTCCAACGCCTGCTCATCAAAAGGTATTTTTGCCAACTTCAGAAAATAGTATTTGAAATAGTTCAAGTCCCACATCATCGACTGTTTATCGAATGCTGCCCGCGGATAGCAAAAGTCATAGTTAATCCCCTTTCCGGCTTTAATTTGCAGCTTTGGAAGCTCAATGAGCACTTTCTGATACACATGGATTATTTTCTCAGAGAAGCCTTCCAACTCTCGTGTCCGGCTCAAATAATCAAACAAAGTGAGATTTCCCAAGTCTTCTTGTATATAGCACGTTTTCTCCTTGTTGACAGTATAAATCTCAGGAACAGCAACTCCTTGATTGAAAAAATGATCAGAGAATTCCAGGAAAGCGATATTCTCTTTCACATCCTGATTCCAGGAACCAATCGCCTGATGATTTGCACTTTTAATTCGGCAATACTCACGATACGAGCCGGATTGAGGCAAGACTTCAAAAACAGTCATTTCCTCCTGAAAATGACTTTCATACAGTCGGATGATTTCTTCTTTTATTTTTAAATCCAAAGCATTCTCTTTTTTCTGATATGAAACAAAGATAACAGAAAAATAGCGCTTGTCAGGATAAAATAGTTCGCCCGTTTTTGATTGAAACTTGTCTTTTTCGTACTTTGCTGTCACTTAATAAATTCAAGTTTGAAGTGGGCTCTAAAATCCTCAAGTTTTTAAAAAGATTCGTGTTTGCTGCCGGCATCCTTTTCCTGATTTTGCTGGGACTTAGTTTTACGACTTCGCCTTATTACGCCTACCACTGGTTAGGGACAAGTTTAGCCGAAGTGAATGAAAAGCCTGAGTACATTATTATGCTGGGAGGAGGAGGCATGCCAAGTCAATCGAACCTGATGCGAGCTTGGTTTGTGGTTGATGCCGCCCATCAATTTCCGACAAGCAAAGTCATTATTTCAATCCCCGGAAATCTGAATGATTCGCTTTCAACCCCCAAGAGAGTAGCCACAGACTTAATCAAAAGAGGTATTTCAAAAGATCGGATTTTATTTGAGCAACATGGAACAAATACACGCTGGCAAGCATTGAATCTAAGACTTTTACATGGCCGATTACTGACGCAAAAATCGCTTTTAATCGTTACCTCACCCGAACACATGAGGCGTTCTGTCCTGTGCTTTCAGAAAGTTGGTTTTACGAAAGTAAATGCCTTGCCTGCATTCGAGAACATGCTGGAAGCTGATCTTAGTTTTGACGATGACAAGCTAGGTGGAAATCAGCTACCAATACCAAACATTGGAAAAAGCAAATCCTTTCGCTACCAGTTTTGGAACCACCTGAAATATGAGATTCTGATTGCCCGAGAGCTAGCAGCCTTAGGCTATTATAAATTGAGAGGCTGGATTTAAAAATCAGCGATCGAATCTCGGCCTTGTTATCTGGTAATCCTGTTAATCGCCAGATAACTCCAATTTCGAAATCCTCAGTAAGAAGAGGTTCACCTATTTTCGGTTGTATTATTCATGTAGCACTCCATTTTCATCAAAATCACGACCGAATAAATTAACCGTTTTCAATGCCAATTGCCTGTGTTATATCCATCGGCTAGTCTTCTCTCTTTTGAGTCCTTCAGCTGATTAGAGCATTAATTTCTCTAAAAACAAAAATCGTTATTGAAAAACAAAACTCAGAAGAAAGAAAAAGACTGCCAATCTGTTATTATCAACAAACCAGCAGTCCTCAATCTAACTTAACTAAAACGCTTATTATGGGGAAATGCTAGTAACCATCATTTTGACTAATCACGTCAGGGTTTTGTGTAATCACCTCGAGAGGAATAGGCAACCACAGTTGATTCTCATTAATTGTGATCCCTTTCCCACTATTTTTCAATACTTCAATGGCACGTCCTGTACGTTTCAGATCAAACCAACGATGAAACTCCAGTGCAAGCTCAACCCGGCGTTCATGTTCAAGCGCCAAAGGAACGGTATTATACTCCGATGGAAATCCAGCGGTACCATAGGCCGGTAGGCCAACCCGAGCTCTAACCTCATTCATATATTTAACGTCTCCGGTCGCTTCAGTAAGCATAAGTAAAACATCGGCATATCTCAAGACAATAAAGTTATTATCAGATGTTTCTCTTAATCCATCAACATCAGCATTTTCATCTTTCCATTTAATCGGGTATTTCACGTCCACTTCTACACCGTTTGCAGTTGTGTAACCATCTTGAATAGAGAGATCTCGCCTGGGATCGCCATCTTCGTATGCATTCCACAAATCCATGGTAACCTGATTTATGCCGGCTCCCCATGCTGTAACAATGCGGTTGTCGAGAGGAGAGAACATCGCCCAATACCTACTATATGGATTTGAAATACCACCTTCATATTGAATTTCGAATATGGAAGAAGCATTGTTCTTTTCGTTTAAATCCCATAAATCAGCATATGGAACCAGTGAAAACTTTCCGTACACTTTCATCAAAGCTTCTGTTGCCTTTGGCTTATCGCCCATGGTAAGATAAACTTTACCCATAAGCGTATTCGCAGCATCGCTAGTTGCAGCACCAACGAAGCGTTCGTTTGATTTGGTCGGCAAATTAGCTGCCGCCGAAGTCAGATCTGCTATAATTTGATCATACACAAGTGATTCTGATGTACGAGCTTGCTCATAAGCTTCATCAATACCTAACGGACTAGTCACCAAAGGAATGTCACCCCATGCACGAACCATATCAAAATAATACAAAGCTCTCAAAAATTTAGCTTCAGCTATTAAAGCATCGCGGCTTGCAAATTCCAGATTTTCAGCACTAGCAATAATATTATTAATATCATATAATGCCTCGTAGTAGCTATTCCAATAGCCCAATACCAATTCATTATCATCGCTCATGGTGTGATTTTCAAAACCTTCATAGTCTTGAATTCTTCCTGCTGCATTATCACTATAAGCATTATCTGACATCAATTCGCCATAGAAAGATGGTAAACTCTCCGGACCATAGAGAGTATACAATGAACTATATACAGCCCACAGTCCTGTTTCTATATCTTCCTGCGATTGATAAAAATCCGCTTCATTAGGATTTGAAATAGGTGTTCGATCAAGAAATTCTTCCCCACAACCAGAGAGAATTATGCAGTTTAAAAACAGGATATATAATATTTTTTTCATTTTCCTTAGTTTTAATAGTTATATCTGGTTTTTTAAAATGTAATATTAACTCCGGCTGTAGCTGTAAACGGATTTGGATAGGCGCCATAATCAAAGCCTACTAAAACGCCGGTTTGATAGGTACTTCCTTCCGGGTCATATCCTAGGTAGTCAGAGAATACATATACATTTTCCATATTCACATAGAATTTTACTCCGCCTACGTTTAGCTTCTGAGCCATTCGCTGTGGTAAGTTATAGCCAATTCGAATATTTTGTATACGAACGAACGATCCGTCTTCAACCCAATAGCTCGAGCCAAAGTCACGAACAGTAGTCGGTAGCATACGAGGTTTAGGTATTTCACCATTACCCGGATTCGATTCAGACCTCCAGAAGTTTGAAACAACTTCATACATGTTTCGGTTACCACCTCCAACTCCTGATTTTAGATAGCGGGCATTATGGTTTAGTATTTCAGCTCCATGCGAGCCTCTAAGCATTACTGACAATTCAATTCCTTCATAAGACCAGGTATTGGTCATCCCCCATTGAAATGTTGGTTGATAATTTCCTAAAAATGTTCGGTCTTCAGAATCAATTTTACCATCTCCGCTAACATCTTTAACTCTGGGATCACCGGGTTCGCTACCTGGCCATACCGGATATTCATTACTGTTCAATTCTGCTTGAGACATAATTACGCCATCGATTACATAGCCATAGTACATACCAATTGGCTTACCAACAACTGTACGCGATGTCATACTACTTACATTAATATCAATTGGCGCATCGTTTTCACCCAACTTTAGCACTTTATTGCGATTTGCAAAAATGTTAAAATCAGTCATCCACTTAAATTTACGATCGATATTACGCGTATTGATATTTACTTCAAAACCTTTGTTTTCCAGTTCACCAACATTCGTTAAGGTTGAAGAGAATCCGGTTAGGATTGGGATTGGAACATCAAGCAATAGGTCGCGTGTTTTAGAATAATAGATATCTCCAGAAAAATTTACCCGTTGATTGAGGATGCTCATATCAACACCGAAGTTTATTTGGCCTGTCTTTTCCCACTTTAAATTTTTATCCGCAAAAGTTTCAGTGCTAAGCCCTTGCTCGACATTATCGCCAGCAACATAAGGCGAGTAACCTAAAATACCAATCGCTCCGTAGTTCGGGATTTGGTTATTACCAGTCGCGCCATAACTTAATCGAACTTTCAGATTATCCAACCAAGATGTCGATTGTAAAAATGCTTCTTCTGACATACGCCAAGCGACCGATCCGGAAGGAAAATATCCCCAAAGATTATTGGAACCAAATCGAGATGAACCATCAGCTCGAACAGCTGCTGTAACAAGGTACTTCCCTTTATAGGAATAATTGGTACGCGCCAAATAGGAAATCAATGACCAGTCCTGAGCTGAGGTATTCCCGTTATTAACCACCCCTGCATTCAAGGTGTGAACCAGGTCATTCGGGAAACTACTGGCTCGCATATTGCTATAGTCAGTACGTTGCTCCTGAATACTATAACCTGCCAGGACACTTAAATCATGAACTTCACTAAAAGTTTTGTTATAATTTAACGTATTTTCCCACACCCAGTTATAGGATTGAAGTGTAATAAAATCGGCCGTTGCCGGAACCCACCCTGAATATCCCCAGTTCTGACCTTCATTCCAATAGAAATTGTAAAACGTATTTTCTACATTGGTACTCATTGATGTTTTGAACGTTAAATCTTTTAAGACATCATATTCAAAATATGAGCTCGCAGTCACAACATTCATGACCTTCTTTTTATCAGCTTCACGAGTTAAAGAATAGGGGTGCCACAACTGAAGACCATATTTTACAAAGGTATTCCAGATTGACTCGGGATCTTTGAATCCAAGGCTTCCTGTTTCTACATAAAGTGGGAAAATCGGGTTACTTTGTAAAGCTAAACTTGTTACATCCGATTTTCCAGATGTTCCATAAGGAGCTTCCTGCGCTCTGCTAAGTCCTATATTAAGACCAATGCGAGATTTATCATTAAACTTATGCCTTACATTTGATCGAATGTTTATGCGACTGTAGGTGTTTTGGTCAACAACTCCTTCTGAATCCAGGAAACCTGCTGACACCATGAATTGTGTCTTTTCATTACCCCCTGAAGCCGATAATTGAATATTGTGGGACTGTGCAGTTCTGAAAAGAACATCTTGCCAATCGGTACCATTCCCAATACGATTAAGCCACTCAGAATCAGAAAATTCAACAGGAACAGTTACGTTGTTACCTCTGGTTGCATTCGGATCATTAGCAACAATTGTTGCCCAAGAGTTATTTCTGGCGGCTGTCTGAAACTCGATAAATTGTTTGGCATCCATCATCTCGGTCTTGCGATTGACTCTTGAAATACCGAACTCATAATTTGCTTCAACTTTAGTTTCTCCGGCTTTACCCTGCTTGGTTGTAATCAGCACAACACCATTTGCCCCACGAGAACCATAAATAGCTGCCGATGAAGCGTCTTTCAATATTTCAATAGATTCGATATCGTTCGGATTAATATAATTCAATGGATTTCGGTTAAAATCCATATTACTTCCAGAACTCGCTCCTGTTGAAGTTGAGTTAGACGTGTTATCTTCCAGTGGTATTCCATCGACAACATACAAAGGCGTAGTACCTGCATTTATTGATGAGGCACCACGAACTTTAACCGTTGGTGCGATCCCCGGAGCTCCCTGTGTTTGCGTAATCTGAACACCCGAAACCTGACCAGATAATGCTTGCATAGCATTGCTGTATGGACGTTCTTCCAGCTTATCTGCTCCCACGGAAACAACCGAACCTGTGAGATCTCGTTTGCGTACAGTACCATACCCAATAGCTACAACTTCATCCAGTCCAATGGCATCTTCAACCATTGTAACATCAATTGCAGATCGACCTTCAACTGGGATTTCCTGAGTTTTTAACCCAACAAAAGAGAAAACTAAAGTCGAGTTTGTTGGCACTTCCGATATTTGGTACTCTCCATCAAGATTAGTAATCGTTCCAACTGTTGAGCCTTTAATAACTACTGTAACTCCCGGCAGTGGCAGATCATTTGAATCAGTCACCTTACCGGTAATTGTTTTTTGTTGCTGCCTCAAAAATTCTTCCTTTTCGGTAAGTACAATTTGTCGATTGAATATTTCGAACTCAATAGCTGTCGTTTCGAGCAAGCTATTAAGAAGCTCCTCAATGCGGCGATCCTTTACATTGATAGTTACGACCTGATCAACATCGACATAATCCTGATTGTACAGAAAATAGTATTCACTTTGATTTTCGATTTCGTTTAAGACGCTTTCCAGTCTTGTACCTTCAAAGTACATCGAAAACTTGGTTTGTTGGGAATAAGTGTCCAATGCAAAAACCTGGATTATTCCAAGAAAATAGAGAATTAAACTGCATTTCATCATTTGCAAACCTTTTTTCAGAGCATGCCTGGGCAATACCCATCGTTTTGGATTTTTTTTCATAAATTTACGTTTGTGATGTTAATAAAATGTTCAGCGCATTTTCATGCATTACTTTATCAGGGGAGTGTTGCGAGCACTTTCCTGATTTTTAATTTAGTCTTGTTTTTCGAGTTTGATTATTACTATTTTGGGTTCGTATTCATCACTAGCATTTATTTCTCGTTCTTTTATTTCGTAGCTAATTGGAGCAGTTAATGCAATTAATCTTAGCACCTCTTCCAAGGGCTCATCATGAAATGTTGCCCGATATTTAAAATCTTCTACTTCGGGGTCTTCAATTTGAAATTGGACGTTGTACCACCTGCCAAGCCGCTGCATTACTTTATCTAAGGGTTCTTTTCTAAATACCAGGTAACCATCTTTCCATGAGGTTAAATATCTAGCGTCGACCTTTTTTATTTTTCCTGTGTGAGCTACTTTATCAAATACAAAGCTTTCGTCTTTGGTAAGTACCTCTGAGAATGAATTTTGGTCACCCGTTAATTGAACCTTTCCTTCTTCCAAAATTACATCAATCGTATTTTCGCCCTCAACAGAGGCAACACTAAACTTTGTTCCCAGTACTTTTACATCCATAAAATCGGTGTGAACAACAAACGGAGAAGCAGAATCGTGAACAACATCAAAGTAGGCTTCTCCTTCGATTTTCAACTTTCTGTCATGTTTAAAATCAGCCAGATATTTTAACTGTGAACCACTATTTAAGGTTACTTCAGTACCATCTGGTAAGTTTAACAATGTTCGGGTTCCGTAAGGTGCATTTACTTCAACCCAACTTAGCTCCAGTTCCTCTACTGATTTTTGTTGGGAGGTGACAATAGAGGAATAAATAAGCAACGGAATTAATAAAACCGCAGCCACCCGTAAATAAATATGGAAAAAACGATCTTTGAAGTTTACCGCTTTTTTATCGGAATTTATTTTGCTCTCAACATTCAGATACACAGATGAAAGATCTTTTTGAAGATCGGTGGGCTGAAGATTAAAATCGTTCCACTCTTCGCGCATGTTCGATTGTAAATTTTCATGCTTTTCGCTATCCTGAAACCACGAAGCAAGTTTCTTCAAATCACGAAATGAGTATCGTCCACTTCTATATTTTTTGATGACACCGCTGTCTACTTTTTCTTTCATGCGAAAATTTTATTGTGTTTTACCTGTTATATCCCGCAGTCGAAAATAGTCCTATTGAAAAATGAGTCTTTATTATGAAATAAACAAAAAATAGAAAAGCACGGTGGAGAAATCTTCTTCCGTAAAAGACTTTTTCAGTGAATTCATCCCAGCAGTTATTTGATTTTTAACGGTCTTAGGAGAAATACCCATTTCTTGGGCAATTTCGCTAATTGACTTCCCTTCTTTTTTTCGACGAAGAAATATGATCTTTCGCTTCGGAGGAAATTGATCAATTAAATGATCTAATTTTTCAATTAGCTTTTCAAATTCAGTTCGGGTTTCCAAATCAGGCGAACTCTGAATTAACCATTCAAACAGCTCGTGCTTGTACTTTTCCTCACGCATCTTTTTATTAAAATGCTTTTTTATGGCATTAAAAGCAATCGTAAACAGGTATGATTTAAAGGATTTATCACTTTTTAAATTTCCTCTATTCTCCCATATTTTTATGAATACCTCCTGTACAATCTCTTCTGATTCAAAATCTGATTTAAGGTAGGATCGTGAAAAATGAAACAGCTTTTGGCTATACCGATCAAACAATTGTTTAAATGCATCTTGT
Organism: uncultured Sunxiuqinia sp.; assembly: GCF_963678245.1. NCBI lineage: Bacteria > Pseudomonadati > Bacteroidota > Bacteroidia > Marinilabiliales > Prolixibacteraceae > Sunxiuqinia > uncultured Sunxiuqinia sp. Next base: position 272,004 of record NZ_OY782772.1, on the reverse strand, counting down.
GAGTTACTTCTTAAAGAAATAACCAATTCTTCTTCGGTAAGAGACTCCAAACGCTTCATTTTTTAAAAGTAGAAAAAAATAAACGACAACAAATAAAATGATTTCGGTTTTCGTAGAATGGATATCTCCGAAGTTGCTGGTGCTAAAATGACAGAACTATAAAAAAGCTTGCTGATGATTGAATATCAACAAGCTTATAATGATCGGTTGTGTAAAATTCCATAAAGTGGAAATTTTTCAATCTTCTCACCCCGCTCCTGAAGGGTAAATCCTGAAGAATCAACGGAAATTAACTAGTTCGCTAACTTAACCAAAATGCTTTCGTGTGCAGCTAATCCCCGGACAAATGATCCTTCTATCGGATCTAGTTTTTCACCAGTCCATAAGTTAGTTACTTCCTGACTTCCGGATAAACCTAGCTCATCAAAGGATACAGACACTTCAACCGTCGATTCGCTATCAGACATATTGAACAGAGCCAGGTAAACTTCCCCAGTCGTTGGATTGTGCGATGTAATGGCGCCTTTTCCATCTTTTTGAAAAATCTGTCGTACATCAGTTCCTTCGCGATGCATCTTCAATACTTCCTCGTTTGTTAACAGCGAAAGGGTAAAATCATCGTTGCTTGGTAAGTCACCACCAAACATCAACGGAGATTTAAAAATCATAAACAATGTCATCAAGGTATATTGCTCTTCTTTTGTCAATCGAGTCATACGGTCTTCTCCACGCTCACCACGGATAGAAATCCGCCCCAAAGGAATCATATCGCAATCAGGCCAGGTACCTAGTGCTATATACGGATACCACTTCTGGCATACATCCATCAAGTGCGTAATGTGTGGCCAAGTGTCCCAAACGTCGTCAACCATGCGCCACATGTTTGCGTGCTCTTTCACATGATCAGCTGCTTCAATGGGGGTTTCTCCCGGCGAAGTACTCAACACGATTGGACGGCCACATTGATCAATAGCATTGCGAATTAGCTCAATTTCACTCTGATGATAAGGACGAGAAAGATCATCGACTTTTACAAAATCGACTCCCCAATCGGCATACATATCAAAAATAGAATTGTAATACTCCTGGGCACCGGGTTTATCTGCGACAATGGTGTAGTTATCCCTCAACCAAGGACATTGCAACTCAGTTGAGTAAATCTGATCAGCGGTAATCCCACCTGTTCCCTTAATAGGCAACTTATTTTCAACGGCCACTTTAGGGATTCCACGCATGATGTGAATACCGAACTTTAAGTCTTTATTATGGATATAGTTAGCCAATTCCTGAAATCCCTTGCCATTAACAGCCGATGGAAAACGGTTGACGGCAGGTAGGTAACGACCATATTCGTCGATGACATAACGCGGATCGGTTTGGTTGTAGCCTCCAGCTTTGTCGTTCTCTACAAACCAACGAATGTCCACCACAATGTATTCCCATCCGTATTCCTTCAAGTTCTCAGCCATGTAATCAGTATTGGCTTTCACCTCCGGTTCTTCAACAGTTGGTCCGTAGCAATCCCAACTGTTCCAACCCATTGGTGGGGTTTGCGCCCAGTTTTTAAACTCTCCTTGTTTAAACGGTTCACTATTGGTTTTGCTTTCGTTTTTGCAGGACAAAACCGATATTGTTAAACAACTCAATAGTAAAAGACTTATTGATTTCATGCTAGGTAAATTTAATAATAATTGGTAGTTATATATCGATTAAACAAATGTACCAAATACTTTTATTAATGTACCCCAGTTAGTTTCTATAAGACAAAAAAATAGAGTGGAGCAAAAAGCCCCCTGAGAGTATACCAAAGATATCAAGTTCGGTATTAATGGAAACTGAATTTGCTATTCATGTGGTTTTTAAATGACTGAAAGCAATCAACGTTTTGCCGCGCTCTTCAGCCTACCGACAAACTTTTTTCACCCAATCCAACAAATGCTTTTTGTGCGTCAACACCTGATTGTAGCCAATGCTTGCTCCTTCATAATTTTCAGGTTTAGCTCCATCTGCTGCTGCCTCATCCTTGGGAAGATACAAATTGCCATCGATAGCCAATAACCAAAGTCCTTCAAGCGGTTCCACTAAATAGCTGACATCAGGCAACAAATAATTGGTGGGTGGAACCGGATACTGCCGCTTGTCCAATCGAGCCTCCTTTTCAGCTTCTTCGAGTGAGTAATCTTCATAATTATAGGTTGAAAAAGGAGACTCCCAATACACATCGCCGGACGTTGGAAAGAAACCAAAATCTCCCATTTCATCCATTATTTCGGCATAGCCCATTTTGTGGATGTCGTTTGTAATAACGACTGGATTCTCATTCGAGCTTTGGGGCATGTACATTCCCTGTTTGCTCATTAATACCTGAGCTTTTCCCCCGGCACCCAAATAATCTGTTTTGCCGGCATCCATCGCAAAAGGTCGAACCAGATCATGATTGCCGGTTATGGCGACAAACTGTAAACCGTATCTCGTTTCATATTCATGAAGAATTTCCTGAATTCCCCGCACATTCAAAGGTTGCCCATCGTCGCTAAAATCACCGGGCAACACAACATATTTCACACCGCGTCTGACCACATCATCCAAGGCAGCAAAAAAAGCAAAATAGTTTTCGTTGGAGAGGCGGGCTGAACGCAACTGGGCCTCCATGGTACGTCCCAGCACATAACGGCCATTGCCGGGATTCAGCACCCCTTATAATCGCTATCGGGAAGTGTCCCGTAAAGGTTTTGCAAATGCACATCTGCCATGAAGGCTATTTGTAAATTCTTTAAAGGCTCGGGTGCCCTGTTTGTACAAACTGGAATAGAGAATAGCAGCATGACCAATGCCATGCTGCTATTTCTAAAAACCTTGTTTTTTATTTTTTTCGCGTTTCGGGCGGAAAGGCGTAACTGCTTTTCCAACCACCTAAATCGATTAAAATCTCATCAACCATCACTCCCGGATCAACCATCCAAACTTTCAGCTTGTGTTTTCCAGGCATCTCAATCATCTGATCTGCCGATTTCACAGCTGCATTTTTCAACACATTTTGTTTCCATTCACTGCTTCGTCCAACAGTTTTAAAATCGATAATTTCCGGTTCAGCATCGTCAATTGCAACCGCACAACGAACGCTACGCCCCTCGTAAAATGGATGCGTAGGGACGGCCTGTACCCGAACATCAGTTTCACCAAAATTAAAGGTGAAGAAATCATATTCCAGCATCGGGCTTTGTGCCTTTATTGTCGCCGGATCAATAAGCGGTTCGGTATTATAGGGCAATGCAACGACAACACTTCCCGAGTACCCGAGTCCATCGAGCACTTCCCAGGCAGCATCTTTTCCCGCCTTGAGCGATGATGGATTCTCAGCTTTAATCGAAACATAACCATTCCCCTCAATAAACCCCTCATAATCTTCAAGCTCCTTAAGCTTCGGGTTGAAGGTTGACACGCCAATGGTAATTGTCGTATCAACCGAAGTAAACTCAATTGAGCCGTTCACTTTGTAAGCTGGTGGAATCAACTGGTAATCATGCCCTAGAGGCGGTTGTTTGGTATTTTTGCCTTGCGGTACTTTGTCCCAATCAATGCTCACCCAAAGTCTTTGCTCCACCTGTCCGTTTTGATCATCAAGCGTTCCGCTCGTCGACGATATGCGAATCCAATCGGCCATTGGTTTTGCGACCCACTCAATTTCACCTTTGCCCTTCAGAAAAACATCAACGAAAGCGGAGTCTTTTAGGTAAGCGTTTAGCACCGGTAACACATCGGAATAGGCGTTCGGAATACTCGAGTTCACTTCCATTTCATAGCCTTCCACGACCAATCCAAGCCCCAGCAAACTATCTTCAGGCGGCAATGCGTACGATGGTTTTGAAAACACGGGCAAATTACGAGGCGACATATTCATCATGTTTTCCCACTTCCCATCCTGCAGTTTATTGAAATAGGCTGTTTCCTTTTGTATTTGCTCATAAGCTGCTTTGGAACACTCAGCAAAATCTAGCGCACTGGTTCGCCCCTGACGAGCAGCCAACTCGTTTTTATAATGATACAGCCATTTTTGGTTCATCAATGAAGCTCCGGTTAGCGGATAGTAGACTAACTCGAAGAACGCATGTTTTTTTTGGGAAGGGATAACTTTATTTAATCGCTTAACTTCATCTGCGATGTTCTCCCACGCCTGCAATCGTTTGGTTAACTCATCGCCATATCGAATCTGACTCAACTCCGTTTTCTTTGGTTTTGTTGTTGGCTCAGTCTGGCTCCAGGCCATAAACTCAGGTCGACGCATGAAGGACAAATGATAATATTCAAGTATCAAATCAGTAAGTTGAGCTGAAAGATCAGCTCCAAACTTATCCGACAGCCATTGACTTAAGTGAGGTTTTATCGCTTGACTTGATCGAAACTTATCTATATCCCAAGCCATATCCATAAACAGTTCAATATTATATTCCAAGGGTTTAATATCGCCACAATTCAGGATCCACATGTCGTGGCAGTTGAACTGATAGGCTTTGTACATTTCTTCCCAAATCAGCATGGGACTTGTCGAACTCAGCCACAGGTAATCGTGCGGCCGCCCCCAGTACGATGCGTGGTAGTAAATACCGCCTCCCCCAGGGCGTTTTTGCTCTTCCGGCGTGCTCAGCTGGCGAATATATCCATAGTTGTCATCCGTCCACATCAACGTAACATCCTGAGGAACTTCCAGTCCATTTTGGTAATAATCCAATACTTCTTTATAGGGAATAAAAGCCTGTGGAATATTTTTGGGATTCTTGACTTTTTCTCTTTCCAAAATTTCCCGCTGATCGGTAATCACCTTCTCAAGCAAGTTAATCTGATCGGCTTTGGTCAAATCTTTGGCATTCATAGGCGAATCATGCTCACCACGCATCCCAATGGTATAAATGCTTTCAAAGTCAGAAGTGGCCTTTGTCCGCTGTTCAAACAACGCCCGAATCGTTTCATCATTATTGTCGTAGCGCCACTCGCCCATGGTTTTATGATCCCATTCAGCATTGATATTGCACAGCATCGGTTCGCAGTGCGATGTGCCAACCACAATCGCATAATCATCGGCAGCCTGCGCGTTTCCGCCTATCGTGTAAAAAGCTTTCGTACAACCGTGCATAGCCGGCCAGATGGTGTTCGCCCGAAGACGCAGCATCAATTCAAAAATCTTCGCATAAGTCTTGGGACCAATGTCACCGGTTTCGGGCTCAAAAGTTTTAGCTGCCCAAGGTTGGAGACCCCAATCTTCGTCGTTCAGAAATAAGCCACGGTATCTCACCGACGGAGAACCGTATGTTTTATTTTCTATTTGAAGCGTGATTTGATCCTGTTTAGGCACTTGAACATCAGCCCACCATTCCCAGGCCGAAATGCCCATCATGCGCGAAAGCTCCATGATACCATAGGCTGCTGCCCGGCGATCGCTGCCGACAATAACCAGTGCTTCACTTATTCCCGGAAAGGGCTGTTGAATAACCTGCGTCGACCAGGTTTCCCATTTCCCCTTAATGGCCGAAACATCAATTTTCATTTCAGTAATCAATTGATCAACTTTTTTGTTTGTGCCAATTGTTCCGGCAATAATAATGCGACTTGCCTTTTTCGAAATGATACTTTCTATTGTTGGTTTTTGTCCTGAAATAGCGTCGACATCTTCAGCAAAAAGTTTAGCTGCTATTGAAACAACTTTGGCTTCATCGGCTGAAATCATAATTGGAGTTGCCTGAAATTTTTCAACAATCGGAAAAGAAATGGCTTTGCCTCTTTTACTTGATTGAGCATTCAAATTTAACTGAGCAATCGTGTTTAAAAGTAGCAGTAAAGAGAGACTTAAAATTGTTCTTTTCATCGTTAAACGTAGTTTATTGAAAAACACTTGAACTTTAGTGTCGAACAAAAAAATCGTTCGACACTAAAGATTTATCGATCCTTATTTAAATATTAAATCAGCTATTATTGAAGCACCATACTCAAATCGAACAAAGGAAAATATCAACAATAGCTGTAATCTTTACGTTGAAAAAGTTATTTCAAAAATGATTCTTCGTCATCAAATGGGTAGCGAACGAAAGCCTCAATAGCCTCATATTCGGTCAATCCCAATTGGTCGTAAATTTCAGCTGTCGTGCGGTTACGATCTTCTGCCCGCTGCCAAAACTCTCTTTTGTCTTCTCCCGGAAAAACAGGTTCATCTTTTTGCGATTGATGTTTAAAGATCGCCTTCCGTTTACGGAACAGTTCATCAGGGCTAATCGGAACAGCCATTTCGATGTCTTCGACATCCCATTCCTGCCAGGCACCACGATACAACCAAACATAACAGTCATCCAGCCATTTGTCGCCTTCTGCACGCATTTGGCGAACAGCTTTAAAAATGACCTGCAAACAAACTTCATGTGTTCCGTGCGGATCTTGTAAATCACCTGCTGCAAAAATCTGGTGTGGCTGAATTTCGCGCAACAAATCAATCACGATATTCACATCAGCATCAGTTGGAGGACTTTTTTTCACCGTCCCGGTTTCATAAAAAGGAAGGTCGAGAAAGTGTACATTCTCATCTTTCACGCCACTAAAACGGCATCCGGCTGCGGCTTCTCCACGACGAATCAAGCCTTTAACTGCTTTCATAAACGGAGTGTCTACCTGCCCCGACTTTCTGTTTTTCATAAAACTAACCAAATCTTCATTCGATTTGACCAGCTCCGGGCAAGTCAATTTTTGATTATTCAACAAATCCACAACAAACTGAGAATAGCGAATGGCATCATCGTCGAATACTGCAATGTTACCCGAAGTTTGGTAAGCCACATGGACATCGTGCCCCTGATCGGCCAAACGAATCAGTGTTCCGCCCATCGAGATTACATCATCATCGGGGTGTGGACTGAAAACGATTGAACGTTTTATTGCCGGCTCTGGACGTTCTGGTCGGTTTTTTTCGTAAGCGCTTGGTTTTCCGCCAGGCCATCCGGTTATCGTATCGCGCAACTGTCCAAATATTTTGATATTCAAATCGTAGGCTCCGCCATATTCAACCAATAAATCACGCAATCCTGCTTCTTTATAATCTTCATCGGTCAGTTTAAGTATTGGCTTGTTCACTTTTTGGCTCAGCCAAATCACAGCACGTTTTATCATTTTCGGAGTCCAGTCGATCACACCAACCGCCCATGGCACTTTATTGCGGGTAAATGTGGTCATGGCCGATTCATCCAAATAAACCATTATATTTTTATGGTATTGAAGGAACGACGCTGGAACGTCAACGATTACAGGGCCTTCAATCATCTTCTTCAAAATCGGCGATTTCGTCTCACCCCATCCGGCCAGGATAATACGCCGTGCACTTAAGATAGTACCAACGCCCATTGTTATAGCACGATGCGGAACAAGATGCTCTGCACCAAAATCTTTAATTGCGTCGGTAATGGTAATTTGATCGAGTTTCACCATGCGGGTTTTCGAGTTTACCGTCGATCCCGGCTCATTAAAGCCAATATGGCCCGAGCGTCCAATTCCTAAAATCTGGATATCAATCCCTCCAACTTCTTCGATCTTTGCTTCATAAGCAGCACAAAACGTCGATACTTCTTCGATTTTCAGTGATCCGTCGGGGATGTGAACATTTTCAGGAAGGATGTCGATATGGCTAAAAAGATTGTCGTACATAAAATGGACATAACTTTTATCGCTTTCGGGCGACATCGGGAAATATTCATCTAAATTGAATGTAACAACATTTTTGAAGCTAAGTCCTTCTTCCTGGTGTTTGCGAACCAACTCTTTGTAAATCATCACGGGAGACGAACCTGTTGCGAGTCCTAAAACCGCAAGCTGACCATCAACCTGCTTCCGTTTTATCAATTCAGCAATCTGACCGGCAATAATCTTTGCCCCTGTCGGCTGATCCTCCACCATGGTAATCGGAAGCTTTTCAACGGTATTTTCAATGTAACTCAGTCTACTATTCATGATTAATAATTTAATTATCGTTTTTCTTTCTCTTTCACTGTCAATTCACTTGCTTTATATTTTGACTAATACCCCCAATTTGATTGTTCCTATTCAACCAAATGTACTACCGGATTAATAATGAAATCGAACTCATAGTTCAGATAAGGCATCCGGTACTCTTCGCGTGGAACTGCACCCCAACTGTTTACACATCCCAAGCCCATCTGCTTTTTATCAATACAAATAGTAACGAAATTACTTTGCTCTACTTCCGGAAAATGTCGTTGATCTTTTTCGATACCATCATCCAGCGACTCAACGGTATAGTTTAACGCTGAAATCGAGTAAACATCGTCCGACTTGAAACAAAGTCCCGAGCGAGCTTCATCTAACTGTGCCCACCAGCGAACATCGGATTTAGTACCGGTTTCCTGCGGACGAATGTATGCGTAAGCTTGCTCTTCAACGGTTTGATTATACAAACCTATAAAGGCGGCATCTTTCCGGTCGATGTAGTTTTCGCCCGGTCCACGACCATAGTATTTAATGTGCGAATAGTTTCCCGGCATTTCCAGTTTCATACCAAAACGGAACATTTCCGAAACCTCGTTATTTTTTCCAGCGATCAGTTTCTGGTTTACTTTTACAGTTCCTTCGTTATTAATTTTATAAGTCAACAACAATTCCCCGCCTATTTCAGGCATGTTGTATGCTGCCTTTACTTCAGCTAATCCTTCCGTATTCATTGCCGCATCAATCGATTTCAATTCAATTTTAGGTTTTTTCCAAACCGCATACTTCTGCTGCAACTTGGCACCGAAGTCATTATCGGTCGGAGCCCGCCAAAAGTTCGGTTTCAATTCAGATCCATCCTCAAATACAAATTTTCCATTAACGTTATAGCGACACAGGTAACCCGATTTACGGCTAAAGTCTACTTGGAAATTTTCACCTTTAACCAATAAGTAATTCGTATCATTTTCAATAATTGTTGGCTCTACCACCTGCTTGTTAGCCAAAATTTTATTGGCGAGTTCAAGTGGCTTAAATGTCCAGTCCTTAACGGCCAATTGCTGACGAGCCAAGGTATAGCCTGCCGAAACGAGCTGCTCTGCAGTTTTCAATTTGTAGGCTATATTTACAAACACCTCGTTTGCCTGAAGATCGTCCGGCAATTTAACGCCAAGGTCAACTTTAGCTTTTTGCTGTGGATCAACATTTAAATCATCTACAATTCCGGTTTGCAAAATTTTGCCGTCGGCTACCAATCCCCACTGAAGGTAGAAATTTGAAAGATCATGGAAAAAGTATTCATTGTACACCTCAATCTGCCCGTTTTTCAGGTCAAGTGGAGTGGTCCAGATCGATTGATAATAATAACCAACTTCGTGGTAATGTGGATTTGGTTTGCGATCGGGGCTAATTAAACCGTTGTCGAGGAAGTTATTGTCGGCAGCATCATAAGGGTTGAAGTCGCCACCGTATGCATAAATCAACTGGCCATCTTCATTTTCCCAATGGATCGACTGATCAACAAAATCCCAAATAAAACCTCCCTGATAAATTGGATATTTGCGGATCAAATCCCAATATTCTTTAAACCCACCTTCGGAATTACCCATGGCGTGGGCATATTCGCACTGAATCAAGGGTTTCTTTTTATCTGACTGTACATATTTTTTGCTGCTCTCGTAGCCATAATACATGGGACAAAAGATATCTGTGTATTCATTTTCCCCAGCTCGCTCGTATTGAACCGGACGCGATTGATCGTAACCCTTAATCCATTTATAGGCAGCTTCAAAGTTTGATCCAAAACCAGCCTCGTTTCCCATCGACCAAATAATTACTGAAGGATGGTTGTAGTTGCGCAATAGGTTACGTTCGTTACGTTCCAAATGCGCTTTATCAAACAACGGATTCTTAGCCAGCGTTTCGTCACCATAACCCATGCCGTGCGATTCCAGATTAGCTTCGGCTACCACATAAATTCCGTACTTGTCGCACAGTTCATACCACAAGCTATTATCGGGATAATGGCAGGTGCGTACCGCATTTACATTGAATTTTTTCATCATTCGAATATCTTGTTCCATGCGCTCGGGAGACACCACATACCCACCATCAGGATCCAATTCGTGGCGGTTCACCCCTTTAATCAATATGGGTTGACCATTCACACAAAGCTGACTGTCCTTTATTTCTACTTTTCGGAAACCAACTCGTACCGGAAGCACTTCCAATACCTTTCCTGATTTTTTAAGTGTTGCCACTATGCGATATAATGTTGGCGTTTCAGCGGTCCACTTTGCGGGATTGGCAACTTCAATTTCGGTAGTCAACCAACCGGAGCCAGTCAGCTGTTTTTTTTCTACTACAACTTTCCCACTTGCATCTTTCAGTTTTAACTCAACATCAGCATTTGCCGACAAATCAAGTTTTACCTGCAAAACTCCATCGGTATAGTCGTTTACTAAATCGGGGGTAACTTTTAAATCGCGGATGTAAGTTTTATTGCGGGCATACAAATAGCAATCGCGACCAATGCCAGCGAAGCGCCAGAAATCCTGATCTTCCAGGTAGGTACCATCGCACCAGCGAAAGATTTGAAACGCCAGTAGGTTTTTACCCGGCTTCAGGTATTTTGTCAGATTAAATTCAGCCTCCAGTTTACTGTCTTCGCTGTATCCAACAAATTTTCCGTTGACATACAAACTGATGTTAGAAGTTACCGAACCAAAATGAACAAAGATTTCTTTGCCATCCCAATTTGTCGGCAACTGTATTTCTTTGCGATAAGTTCCTACATGATTATTTTCTTCGGGAACAATTGGTGGGTTATTTTTGTACTGGTTGCGCCAAGCATAACCGCTATTTACATACAACGGATCGCCGTAGCCGTTCAACTCCCAAACTCCGGGAACCTTCATATCATCCCAGCCGTTATCATTTAAATCAGGTTTATAAAAATCGGTTGGACGTTGCCAGGCATGTTGCACCCAGTTAAATTTCCATTTGTCGTTAAGGCTCATAAAGTTGGTTGAATTTTCTTTTATTCCCGCAAAAGCAGCATCTTCCGATTCATAAGCAAAAAATGTACTATGTATTGGTTCACGATTGACTGCATTGACCTTCGGATCCTGCCAATAATTTTTTGATTGAGCAACGAAGGTATTCGCTATTAACATGATTAACAAGAAGCAAACTGTTCGCCAATTTCTTAATTTCATAATTCTTTTTTATTACTATTTTTTCTATAGTGCTTTTCCAATATCAATCGGGAAAATCCTTAAACAGACTATATCTTTATATAAATTCGTCTTTTGTTTAGCCACCAGCCCAGTGCCCAACACAACATGACGTAAACAATTGCTGTTACAAATGCTCCAAACGGTCCCGGAAATAGTTGTTGAAATATCTGTTCGCTCGCCCACTCGAAAGCGTCCTGATTGGCATTCACCGGAATCAGACGCAACGTCATGTAGAAAAGTTCGGAAAACAAATAGATGAAAAGCGGATTTTTGCCAAATACATCGAAGAACTTGACACCAACTTTAACTTTTTTGAGTTCGATTAGATAAATCAAAACAGCCATAATTGACAAATCCAATCCGACTGTATAGAGCACAAACGGACTTGTCCACAATTTCTTTGACATGGGGAAAACCAGATCCCACCAAAGTGCCAGCGACGCCATCAGAAATCCGACCATCAACAATTTGGCAATTCCCTCGAAAGACTTTCCTTCCTTTTGAATGAAAACACCTGCCAGGTAGCCCCATAAAACGTTTACGATAGCTGGCAATGTGCTGAGTATTCCTTCGGGATCGAAAGGAATACTATCTTTTTTATAAATATGTCCGATACCTAAGATTGATAAATCGAACTTGCCGGCCGCATTGCTGGCCATTTCCAATTGAGCGCCAGGCTCACCAAATACGTACAGAATTGCCCAGTAAGCCAGTAAAATCAGAACCGAAACAATAACCGCTGGTTTCTCAGACAAATACAAAACGATTACCGAAGCGAAAAAGTAACAAAGTGCAATGCGCTGCAAAACACCCATAATCCGAGTCTCCCCTATTGGTTTCAACACCAGCCCGCCATCATCGCCAAATTGAAAGAAAGGAAACCAGTACATCAGGTAGCCCAACAAAAAGATGATGACGGTACGCTTGATAATCTTTTTCCAAACATCTGACGGTGGTGCCAATCGCATCTTTTTCATCGAAAAACTCATGGCATTACCCACCGCAAACAAGAAAGAGGGAAATACAAGGTCGGCTAATGTGAAACCAAACCACTGGGCGTGTGTCAGGTAAGGATAAAAATGGGCTCCTGTTCCGGGAGTGTTCACCACAATCATCAAAGCGATCGTTAATCCTCGAAATACATCGAGTGATAGAAAACGTTCTGCCCTATGCTTGATTACTTGTTCCATAACTAGTAGTTGTAATTAATGGTTGGTAAAATTTCAGTAAGCGGCGCTATACGGTCGTGATATTTTTGATGCAACTCCTTAACAACCTCTATCGAGCTGCCTGTAGGGTGAATTGGAAAATCCTTTTGCGAAGTCACCCAGCTCCATTCCCATTGTTTAATTTCTTCATCAAATGCTGCCTGATCAAAATTTTTCCAGTCGACATTCACTTCAGTAAAAAACTTCTCCCAACGCGGCTTATAAAAATCACTCAATAAACCACTCCATTGACGGTTGCTGTACTCATGCAAGCGGTTATCTGCTCCTCCCCAAAGGGTAATCAAGTCGCGAGCGTTTTGCTCGTATAAGGCTTTTTCTTCTGGTGTTGTTCCCCAGCTGCGTGCATCGCTGATCCATGGGCCCAACATAAAATCTTTACGGGTTGCCAACAAACGATCCAGGTCGTCAATCAACTCCAAAAACTCAGTGCTGTACTGCTGAAATTTCTGTTTGTCATTATTTTTGTAAGCCATTCCCATTTGCTGTTGTACCGGCAAGGCATAATTAGCTAAAATCTGGCGGGTAAGATCGACCAAATCATACTGGAAACCATCTGAAGTTCCAAACTCAGGAATCGCTTGAACAAACAAGTCCCAGCCTGGCAACAAGTCCTCTGGTTTATAATTCAACTTAGTACGCGCCCATCGGCGGTAACCTTCGAAAGTTGGACGAGAAACGATGATCGATTCGGCGCCATCACGAATAATCTTACCATTGTAGACCGTTTCGACCAAAATATCCCACGCTTTTTCAATATCAGAATTTGTATCACCGTAACGATTACTGATGTATTGTTTCAACCATTGTTGCAAATCGATTGGTGTATCGCGCCAGGTATTATCGGTCATCAACTCATACAAAACCGGGGTTTGTTCAATCGCTTCCATGGTCAGTCCAATACCTTTCAACTGCCCCGAAGCAGGATCGTTCAATGCTTCTGCTGGATGTTCGGCTACGTTTTCGATGCGCCCGAACAGGCTAATGTTGCCGCCAAAATTGTGTAACATACACCAAATCCATTCTTTTCCGTAGAAAGCCTCTGTTCGTTTCCAAATAGGTTCAATCTCAGCCGCCAAATCCAGAATGATCATCCGATCATTCGGAACAGCTCCCAGCAAACCTTTGATTTGTGGCGCTTTCCAGAATTCGCGATGACTGTAAAATAACCAGCCTTGCATAACCCAAACTGCTTCGGGATCAACAGATTTCATTCCTTCAAAAACCTTGGCACTCAACTCCGAAAGGTATTCCGGGTCATCTGACGGTGGTTCATTCTCATTAAAGGTATCGGCTGAATATAAATGGTCGGTGCCATACACTTCCTGCTGCACTTCAAGGAACTTCTTCCCGATTTCGGCAAACAGCGGATCATTGGCATCCAAAATATAAGTGTCGTCAAAGTCGTTGCCCCAGTTGGTTTGTTTTAAGTTCGCATCGGGAAAGTATTTTTTGAACGAAGCTGGTACATGACCTGTAAAAGCCGGCAAAACCGTTTTCATTCCCAGCTCGCGCTCGCGTTGCACAATTTTCTTTTGCAAATCACGGTGACTCTCTTTCCAGCTTTTTGGCAGCGGTCCACCCCACCCATCAAGATTGCCCATCCAAAACCAAGAGAAGTAAGCCGGTCCGCTAAAAAACGGATACAGATCCTCGTCAGTAAATCCATATGAACGATATACCTCATCCCAAATATATTCTTCTCCGGTAATAGCTAAAGGCATATTAATGCCATGCAGCGCCATCCAGTCAATTTCTTTTTCCCAGCGCTCCCAATCCCACCAACTCATGGTGTAATTGAAGGTGCAATAATTTAAATAATAACGGTACTCGTACGGACTATCTTTGTGCACTTTCTCCGGCACCATTGACAATTCGTCCGGTAAGTTCAGGTTCGTTCCATTCCACGTAATTTGGCAGTTGGCATATTCTTTCAGGTAATAATACAGAGCCGAAGCAACCGACACGCCATTATTCCCACGAAGTACAATTTTATCGTATTTCGACTCTATTTCGAACCAATCCGCTGAATCGGACCGAATAATTTCCGTCTCAAAATTAGCTGCATGTGAAGGTACGATTCGTTCAATTAAATCGTCTCCAGCGCTATTTTCAGTGGGTTTTGTATCTCGACTCGTACAGCCAACGATTGAAGCTAGTAAAACCACATATATGCTATATCCGAACAATCTATTTTTCATTGAATTAAATTAATGGATAAAATATTTATTCTATTTCCGTGCTCCCTGGGGAATTGTGAATGGTTGAATACCTTGAGGTTCTATTTTCAAAATATTGTGATCGGCATCAAATTTCAGACTGTCGACACACAACTGCCGTAAGACGTATTCCTCGCCCTGCGGATAAATCCGGTGATACAAAATATAGTCCTGTTTCCCTTCGCGAAACACCGCATGATGCCCGGGGCCCACAATCATGCTGTCCAATGTGCTTTTCAAAATCGGGCTATTGACACCTTCATCAAACTCCCCTATAGGCGAGTCTCCAACAGCATATTCGATTTTATAGGTCGAATCAATAGCTTTTCCATCAGAGAACATCAGATAATATTTGCCGAAGCGTTTAATCATATGTGGAGCTTCAAAATAGTGATTCGGGGTCACATCAACAGGCTCCTCTGCAAAAGATATCATATCCGGATTTAATTTGCCAGCCATACAAACCCCGTTTACCCAATTAAAACCCGACCCCCAATAAAGGTATGCCTGTCCGTCATCATCAATAAAACAGTCTGCATCAATGTTGTGTACCTCGGGGAAGTCAGGTGCCGAAATAAAAGGAGAATTATCTGTCTTAACATTTTTCCATGGCCCTAAAGGAGCGTCGCTCACTCCTGCCCAAATTTCACTTCCCACCGATACGTACATATAATATTTCCCGTTGGGAGCTTTTTGAACTGCAGGAGCCCACACCATAGAACTGTTAGAATTTGGACTTGTACAGGCGTCTTTGCTTGGCCAGTTTAAATGGTGGCGATCAAAATGAATGAAGTCCCTGGTTGAAAATACGGCAAGTTCATCTCCCCCCCAAGGATCGATAGTTGCATAAATGTAAAAGGTGTCTTCTTCTTTGACGATAGACGGATCGGCAAAATAGCCATCAATAACTGGATTGGTGATCAACTGAGTGCTGTCCTGCTTTTCTTTTTTTGTAGAATTCATACAAGCGACCATTAAGCACGTTACCAAAAGAAGAAAAATACCTGTTCTCCACTCTTTATTTCTTAGTTTGTTTTTTTCTGGCATACCCTCACTTTTTTATCTGATTATATTTCTTGATCTGATTTTGAAGGAGGAAGGATCTCCGTTCCCCATTTCTGCGGAACGGGCCCCATCTCCAGAACTAATGTTCCTCCCATTATAATATCTTCATGTTCAATCCACGCTTTCGGAAAGTCCTCTCCGTTGAGTTTCGCCGATTGAATGTACTTATTTTTCGCCGATAGGTTTTTGGCTTCAATCGTAAAATCCTTGCCGTTTTCCTGATGAATCACTGTCTTTTTAAACCAAGGTGAATTGATCAGATAATACGATTGTCCGGCGTTGGGATAAAGCCCCATCAGGTGAAAAGCCAACCAAGACGACATGGCTCCAGAATCATCGTTTCCGGGAATACCACTGGGACTGCTGTCGTAGTGAGTATCGATGATCCGATGAATGCGATCGTTGCTTAAATCCGGACGACCAATCCAATGATAAAGGTTCGGACTCATGAATGACGGTTCATTGGCAACATTGTAAAGTTTTTTGTCGAAGAGCGTATCCAAACGCTTGCGGAAAGCTTCCCTTCCACCCGAAAGTTCAACTAACTTAGCCACATCGTGCGGCACCGACAACGAATACTCCCACGAGCTGGCTTCGTAAAAGAATCCACACCACCAACAAACACAAATTGGCCAATCTTGAGCCACCGGCGTGTAAGGCACATAGCTTATTCTGCCATTGTTTGCCGCACATTGAATACTATCTACCCAATTGCCATGAGCATCTTTAGGCATAATAAAACCGCGAGACCCATGATCTTCAATATCACGCCACAAGTTTTGCCAGTTGTCTGCCTGCTCGATAAATCGCCAGTATTCCCCTTTCCGCTTAATTCCTTTGGCAACCATTGCCAGGCAATAGTCGTTGTAAGCATATTCGAGCGTGCGGTTGCCAGCACGTACAAAGTCGGTTGAAACATAGCCCAAGCGATTATAGTCTGTGAGTCCGCCTCGCCCCTCCTTTTCCTCATTGCCTCCGGGAGGAATGGTTGCATCTTTCAGCATGGCTGCCAGTCCCACTTTATAATTAATGCCGGGCAAGTCTTTCACAAAAGCATCGGCAATCACCACTTCTCCATTCGAACCTCCTTGGGTACGACCATTGCTGTTCCCACTGCGGGCGTCGGGCATGTAGCCATCACGCTTATAAATCTGTAGCATGGCATTTACAATATTGACCTGACGCGAAGGTGTGAGCAAAGTAATCAGCGGACTAGAAGAACGGTAGGTATCCCAAATGGCATAAAAATCATCGTAATACGGACCATGATTTTCCCAAAACGGATTTTCCCCGGTTCGATCAACGGGCATCAGCATGGTGTGATAAAGTCCGGTGTAAAACATTGCTCTCAACTCAGGAGCCGCGTCCTGATCTACTTCAACCCGTTTGAAAATAGTTTCCCATTTTTCGCGCGTTTCAGCCAGTGTCTGATCAAAATCCCAGTGAGCTATTTCCTGATCGATGTTGGCTCGCGCCTTCAATGGACTTAAAAACGAAATGCCAATTTTCATCTGTAAATCTTCGTTTGAGCCATCAAAAGCAAGCAGTACTCCTGTTTTATCGCCGGAGTCAACCTGAATTTTCTTTCCCGGGTATAATCTTGTGCCCTTCCAACTTGTAAATTCTGTAAAAGGCTGATCAAAAACAGCCGCAAAATAAACGGTGTAAGCGCTTCCGTTGTTCCAACCACCACGAATTCGGGTATATCCCCGAACTTCAGAATCCGAAACAACTTCAACTTCGGAACCAACAAATTGCTGAGACTCGCGGGCATCAGGATCCGGAATAGCCGGTTCGCCCAAAAACTTACCTAAGTCAATTTTTACATTTTTTTCTTCTTCGGGTTGAAACGAAAAATGATAGAAAGCAGCACGGTCAGAAGTTGTTATTTGAGTTTGAATAGTCCACTTTTGGAGCATCACACTGTAATATCCCAATTCTACCTGTTCGTCGCCTCTCAACGACTCCAGCTCAATCGACCCTAAATCTCCGGAGAATGGCATGACTGAAACATTTCCATACTTCGGGCCGCCGCCTGTACCACTTACATGCAACTGGCTAAACCCATAAATCGCTTTGTCCTTGTCAGGAGAGTAGCCGCTGTTTGCTCCAACCGAATTATCAGGTCCCGGCTTCACCATTCCGTAAGGACAGGACGGACCAATAAACACGTTCCCCAACCCCTCGGAACCAATCTTCGGATCGACAAATTGGTGTAACTGCGCCTGCGCAACAGTTGTGAAAAACAGAGTGAAAATCAAGATGCCTTGTTTGACTAATTTATGCCTCATCATTTATATCTTTTACTCATTCGATAAAGAATATGGGCGAGCATCTAGAGCTGTCCCCCATAATTTGTTCGGTTGGTTACCCATTTCAAAATCCAATGTTCCACCTTTCATCAGGTCAAAATGATTAAGAAAGTTTCGATCTGTTTGTTGCCCATTCACTTTCAACGACTGAATGCAATTTTTACCTGATGATGCACCCGGAGAGTTAATCACAATGCCATTCCCATTATTAAGTTGAATTGTAATTTTATCGAAATGTGGGCCGGAAATCACATATTCAGGAACTGATGGACAAACCGGATAAAACCCAAGTGCGGCAAACACATACCAGGCCGACATCTGTCCTGCATCGTCGTTACCACTTAAACCTCCTGCATCAGCTCCGTATTCAGTTTTCATGATTTCAGAAACAATTTGCTGAGTTTTCCATGGCTGTCCGGAATAGTTATATAAAAAAGGGATTTGGTGCCCCGGCTCATTACCATGCCAGTATTGCCCGGACGCATGGAAATGATCCAGATTCTTGTTGAAGCCTTCGGCGCCCCCCATCAATTGCATCAATCCACCAATGTCTTGTGGTACATACCAAGTGTATTGGTATGGCGTACCTTCGGTAATGTATGGTTGCCTGATAAACTTATTAAAATCAGCGACGAACGTTCTGTCAACATATCTGCCTCGCACACACGAGTCGGCCTTGTTGTATACGTTTTGGTAGTTTAGGGCACGACTCAGTAATTCAGTAAAATGAATTGAATCGCCGCGCTTTTTAGCAACCTGGCTTAAGGCAAAGTCATCAAAAGCGTACTCTAAAGTCCGAGAAACTTGCTCCTTCACGTGAAAAGATTCCTGCACACTGTCTTCCATGGGAATGTAACCGTATTTCAAATACGACTCAATAGCCCGACGCCCTTTACCTTTCTGGTATTCGGCGAATGTTTCCGGAGATTGAAAGGCATTTTTCAACAAAAAACGGTATTGATCATCATTCAAATCGATAATATCTTTCATGTAAGCATCCGCAATCACTGCTATTACATGGTCGCCAATCATCGCCGAAGTATAGCTATTCCAACAAGGGAAAATCGGTAACCAATTCCCTTGTTTTGCTTTATCAAGCAAGCTGTACATCATATCAGCATTCTTTTCAGGAACCAGTAAATTGAACAGTGGATGTGAAGCACGATAAGTATCCCACATCGAAAAATCGTCGTAATAGTCTCGATCTCCTGAGTTACGTATTTCTCCGCCGCCGCCAAAGTTCGGGTACGAGCCATCAACATCGTTAAACGTTCGCGGCTGCAAAAAGCTATGGTAAAGCGCTGTGTATAATTTCACTTTTGCCTCTTCGTCCTCTCCCTCAACCTGAACTTTTGCCAGCAGGCTTTCCCAACTACCTCTCAGTTGTTCCTTGGCCTGATCAAAATCAACATCTGCGGTTTCGGCATCCAGATTTTTGCGCGCTTGGTCAATACTGGTAAAAGACGTACCAATTTCAACAAAAACCGTTTCATGCTCCTCTAAGTTGAAGGAAATCCAAGCTCCCAGCTTGGCTTGGTCTGCCAGTTCGGTCGTCATTTCGCTGATCAGGCTGTTCTGATAAGTGCCATACTTTTCGAAATCATGACTGATACGAGCTACAAAATAACCATTAAATCCAGCCGGATCGCCCCAGCCTTGGTAGATCCGATGGACGGGATTATACCCCACAATTTCGTTTCTTTCGGGAAGAATTTTAATGAAACCTTGTGCTTCGTCGCTATTTGGGTTCAACACCAAATGCGACTCACCACCATTTTCAAACGTGAATTTAAAAAGGCCACAGCGTTTAGTCGCTGTCATTTCCGCCTCAATATTATAATCGTTCAGATGTACGGTATAATAATCTGGTGATGCTGTTTCCTTGTCATGCGAAAAAGCAGAACCACGCTTTTCGGGAAGCCATTTCAGCTGTCCTGACACCGGCATAATGGTCATGCTCCCATAGTCCTGCACACAGGAGCCGCTCAGCCAGTGGCTTCCACGAAATCCCTGGATCACCGAATCAGTATAATAGTAAGGAGCAATGCACTTGGTCTCAGTATCTTTAGTTTGCGGAGTCCAGTTTGTCATACCAAAAGGAACGGTAACAAAAGGAACAACCTGCGAATTGTTTTCAGTTCCCTCTCCGTGTTTTAGAGCACTGGTAGTCGTGGAGGGCGCCGTGCCAATCAATGGGTTTACGTAATCAATAACGCTATATTGTTGACTGGACTTCTGACATCCGGACAAACAAAAAATCAAAGTAACTAGTTGTAAAAATCTCATTCGTTTTATTTTTTATAATGAAGCCATTTTACTTCAACCTTATCACCCGCAAAAATGGAGTTCTTCCTGTCAGAAACAAATGTATCCCTTTTTCTTTAATCGATCCAAAATGAGTACTATACAGCTCTCCATCAATTTTCTCAATATTTTGATGTTCCATAATGCCCGGTCCCACCTGAATTGAATCGTTACCAAACAGGTAGGTGGCATAGCCTTCTGGCAGAAAATAATCTCCATCATTGTCGGCTTCTATCACATTTGTCAACCGACCACCTGATTTGAAACACAAGTCCAAGGTTACCTCAACTCCTTCTGGTCCGTCAACGTTGATGGACAATTCAAATTTACCATCATTCTCTCTGATGACGATACTTGTTTCTGATTGGATGGTCGTTTTTGGTCTGCTTGGAAAATCCATTTTACTCCAAAAGCGACCATCCAGAGATTCTGTCAGCTCGTAATCTCCTTCCTGGTTTCGTTTGTCGGCAGGAAGAGGCTGATAATAATAGGCTTCTTTATGCTCAAAAAGATGATAGGTGTTCTGATCCTTTTGAAGCCCCTCACTTCTAAAATATCCGGTGTTAAAAAAAGAAGTCGATAGACGCATGTATTCTAAAATGGCTTCTCCTTTTCGAAAAGTAAAAAAGCTTGGATTAGACGAACGCCCAGAGGAAATAACAGGAGGCAGATCATTGCCGCCAAAGATGCTTGCAGTTACTTCTCCCCTTTTTATGCGAACAAGGTCAGTGGCAGGAAAAAACTGCGCAAACTCTTGAGGTAATTCTTCGGCCTCGCAAAGCTCTTGCTGCACTTCTGTTAAATCGATAAAATGAATCAACGAGTGCGCTAAAACATTTTTCTCGAACAGGCTGTCTTGTTCAATTTTACCGGCAACCGCTGCAAAAAACGGATCTTCAAAACGGTTTGCCATAAAGCGATAACACCAGTAATAGTACGATGCTGAGATCGTCTGGTTTTGATCTTGCCTTCTGGAATCGAGTGACATCAAGTCTCCATTGTCCTCCATCAGAAAATAAGTTGTCTCTAAATTTTTCATTACCGGGTTTAGTAAATCCTCCCGATCCAATATGGTGGCAATTGTAATCAACGCCTGATCTACAACTTTGGAATAAATACGACTTCGCTCCGGGTACTGACCATCCTTATTGATATAAATCCCATCAGCCAGCCATTGGTTGATACGCTCCTTGTATCGGCTATCGCCATAAATTTCGTGGAGATGGGCCAACGCTGAGGAAATCACCCAACGATGATTGGGCGTATGCACTCCACCAGTTAAAAGAGCCTCTCCCGCTTTCAGTAAAAAGCTATCCAACCGTTTTTTTAGGCCTATGGACTCCTCCGAATTTCTTTTTACCAATACTTTTGCTGCAGGTCCTAAATTATCGATTAAGAAAGCCGTGTCTGGTGGCGACTGTTTGTTCCCTCCAGCATCAATCGTTCCGTTCGAGCGCTGGGATTCAAGCAAACCATCCAGGATTTTATCGAGCTGTTGAAACACTGCCTCAGAATTGAAATAGCGCGATACTTCAGTACAAAATGAAGCCGTTAAAATTGCAAACTGAACACTCAGGCTCCGAGGATTTGAGGTTTGAATGTCTTTTCCCAAAAGTTTAAAAACAGTTTGGTCATTGGCTTGAACTAACTGAAGAAAAAGTTCCTGATCAAAATCTATTTGGCGATCACCGATTGGATCTACAGTAAGTTGATTGTCAACAGTTAAATTTTCTCGCTCAAATGGACGACTTTCAGAAGTAAAGAGAAACCAGAAAATAAAAAGGAGTGGAAAAAGAAAATTCCATTTGCCTCTCATTAAATAAGTTCGATATAAATGCATTTAGGATTAGTTCATTTTGTGTGAATTCCGGACAAGGTTATACGAAAAAACATAGGCAGGCAATTTAATCACCTGCCTATATCAAAATTAGCTTATATACTATAAAATTCTATTTCTACTTTTCTAGTATCCGTCATTTTGAGTGATACTGCCACCGCTATTATCGATTTCGGTTTGAGGAATAGGTCTCAAGAGGTGTTTTGATGTGAGTGCGTTATTGAAAGCCGCATGCGGATTATGCGATAAAGTCCTTTCAATCAACGTACCTGTTCTCTTCAAGTCCATCCATCTGTTTACTTCTCCGGCGAGCTCTCTGGCTCTTTCGTCAAGAATCAGGTCGATAGTAACATCACCAGGAGCAACAGCGGTCGTCAAACCTGCTCTGGCACGCAACTCAGTAAGGCGAGCTGCTGCGTCAGTCGTATTCGATGATTCTAGGTAAGCTTCTGCAGCAATCAAATAAGCTTCTCCACTCCTCATTACAACCATATCTCGTTCTCCTTGCGAAGATTGATCGGGCTGTGTAAAAGGAACTGTCGGATCATCAAACTTCTTAAACATCGGATAGTGAACAGGTGTAATACCATCACTTCTAAGATAATCTCCTGGGTTGATTACTTTATAAGGCACCGCAGCTTTTTCAGCTGCTGACCATGCAACTTTTGGAAAGTACATAGCAGTATCGCCAACCACCATATTTACAGTGTCTCCGTAAACAACAGCTTCATAGTCTTCCGTTGCATAAAGTATTCTTGTAAATGTTGCTTCAGCGCGCTGATCATCATCTTCGAAAAGAGAGTAATAAAAAGGTGTCGGCATTGGCGTAAGGCCTTGAACAGTTCTGGATAAACCTGGATAATCATAGAACCTAAACTTATACATCATGTGTTTAGAATTTCCCCAGCCTCTACTAACAGAGTTCGTTCCAAACAAATAGGCAAATACGACTTCCGAATTCCGTTGGTTATCGATACTTACCAAACTTTCAAAAGAACTAACCAACTCATGATTCGAAATAACCGTCTCGGCCAAAGAAGCTGCTTCAGTAAAATCAGAACTGGCTCCAAAAGATTTGTAGCCTCGGGTTAATAATACTTTTGATAAAAAGTGTCTTACTGCATCCTTTGAAACTCGGCCATATTCATTTGGAGTTTCCTGAACTCCGGCTAAAGCATCACGAAGATCCTGAATAATTTGAGTATATACAGCTTCTTCAGATTCGCGTGTGAAATTTGTTTGAGCCGTTGTAACCTGCTTTAATATGATAGGAACTCCTCCATAATTCTCAACCAGATTAAAATACGCCATTGCCCTAAAAAACTTGGCTTCACCAATACCGATCGCTTTAGTAGCAGATTCAACGCCTTCAATTTCGTCAGCTGTTTCTATTGCAACATTAGCTGCTGCAATAATACTGTACTGGTTGGACCAGTATACATGTATTGTCCAGTTCGTTGAGTAGAAATTCACATAGTCGTTAATGTCATTTGTTCCCGAAACGGTCCCACCACGTGTTACAATATCAGTTCCTAAATCCTCGAGCTGATAATACATATCAGGCTGGTAATGCGTAGTTGTTTCTCTTGCTCTTTCATAGACAGAAGCAACAAGTTGATCAAATGTTTGAGGATTGGATTTAGCTGTCCCAATACTCAAAGAGGTCATATTTTCTTCCTCCAGATAGCTATCACAACTGGCAACTAATACACCAACGGCCAGCAGTAATCCTAATATTTTTGTATTTATATATTTCATCTTACTTTAAAATTTAGTTATTAGAAATTTAAACTAATACCGGCTAGATAGGTACGCGACATAAAGGCAGCACCCCAAGAGTTTCTACCAGCATTTTCCGGATCCCAACCATCATAAGGTGTAATAATGAAAGGATTCTGTACTGTCGCGTATACTCTCAAACTTCCTACATTGATTTTGTCCAAGATGTATTTTGGAAGCGTATATCCTACTGTGATATATCCAACTTTTGTGTACGAAATATCTTTGTACTTAATTACCTGTTGATAGTTTCCTCCATTACCTGGTTGATACCAACTATCGATCTGATTTGTCGGAGTCCAGTAATCTACATCATAACCATTAAAAAGTCTCGATGGATCACCGTCCCAAGGGAACGACGTATTACTGTGGAAATTACTAGACATTTCATTTCCCTGGCTGGTAATTATCGAGAACGAAAAGTCAAAGTTCTTATAGTTCATGTTACTTGTTAGACCACCGGTCCATTTAGGAGTAACCTGCCCCAAAACTTTTCGGTCTTTATCTGGAGTAATTTCACCATCATTATTCAAATCTTTTACTCGAACCTGCCCAGGTGTTTGTCCGTACTTTGCTGCTTCTGCGACCTCATCCAACTGCCAAATACCATCGAATTCATAGTCATAAATAGAACCAATTGCTTCTCCAACTTTATGAATTAAATTGGTACCTGAGACATTAAAGATAATCTCATCAAGATCTCCATAAAGCTTGTCAATGGAATTCTTATTTGTCGCAAAATTGAAATTTGTCGTCCACTCGAAATCATTCTTATCAATATTTACAGTGTTTAAACCTATTTCAATTCCTTTATTTGTAGATTCTCCTACGTTATCGTAGGTTCCACTATAACCGGTAACTGTAGGTAGGGGAGTAAAAAAGATGATACCTGAAGTTTGTCTGTTATATACATCAATAGAACCGAATACCCTATTATCTAAAATTCCAAAGTCAAATCCAAGGTTCATTTCTGTTGTTTTCTCCCAAGTTAGATCTTTGTTGGCTAATCCTGTAATATAAGCAGTTGACACAGACGATCCACCAAGATTAGTTGCACTGCTACTCAACAACGATTTTGAACCGAGTGGTTTTAATCCTCCACCTTGGCCGTTGTTTCCGGTTTGCCCATAACTCAATCTCAGTTTTGCATTCGAAAGAAATTTTTGGCCTTTCATGAAATCTTCCTCCATCATTTTCCAAGCAAAGGCTGCTGATGGGAAGAAAGCCCATTTATTCTCGTCTGACAATATCGATGCTCCGTCGTAACGACCTGTTAAGGTAACGAGATATTTGTCCAATAGATTATAACTTAAACGTCCTGTGTAAGATTCCAATGTTTGCTTTGAAAAATCACTAGACAGCTCTCTAATATCTAGACCTGCATCCATATTGTGAAATAAGTAATCATCGGTTGTGAAGTCTCTGACTTGGGCTTTATACTCCTCATTGCGTTCAAGGAATCTTGACATTACCGCAGTGATATCAAAAGAATGAATTCCTGTCTTGTATTTATAATTGATAATATTATCCCAAGAGTATGATAAATAATTAAAATTGTTTACCTGAGCTCTTCTGTTTGAAGCATTTCCACTTACACTTTTTGAATACAAACCTCGGTATTCGCCATAACGTGTAAATTTAATATTTGGCGAAAATTTAGAGGTAATTGTTAAGTCTTTTACCGGAGTAATCTCTAAGGCGATATCACCCAGCCATTGAAGGTATTTAGTCTCTTTGGTAATATTATCAGGCTCAAACAATGGATTTGTAACCTGCCCTTCTTTTTCAATTGGATGATAGCGTAGAGACCCATCGTCATTATAGGGTCGGCCGATAGGCTTCAATCGATATGCACTTCTAAAGCCTTCCCAGCTTCCCGTATTTTGAATTGCATAAGTTACGTAATTTGCTATACTGAAATTTAACCAGCTGGATAAGTCTGACGACAAGCTACCCCTTATGTTATATCTTGTAAAATCCTCTCCGCCCAGTGTACCATTATCGTTGGTATATCCGAGACCCGCAGAATAAACAGTCTTATCATTACCTCCATTCAAATTAAGGGTATGGTTAGTTTGAAAACCATTAACCAGAATTAAATCAACCCAATCGATATTTACCCCATCGGCAACATTTTGGAGCTCCTCAGAGTCTAAAAAGTCAGAAAGAACAACATCACTCTTACGATAATCCAGGTTGCCTGCTGCGAACTCGTTTCCGACAACAGCATCTTTTACCAACTCTACATAACCGGTAGCGTCTTGCATTGCAGGTAAATGATAAGCCTGTTTAAATCCAAAGTAGTTGTTATAAGTAATTCTTAATTTTCCTTCTTTTCCTTGCTTCGTTTCAATCAAAATTACCCCGTTACTACCTCTGGAACCATAAATTGCAGTAGCTGAAGCATCCTTAAGGATATCCATTCGTTCAATATCTCCCGGATTCAGAAATGAAATATCATCAACAAAAATACCGTCGACAATAAACAGTGGGTTTTGTCCAGGATTAAAACCTCCCTGATCTGCAGTTTGGTTTGAGTTGATCGTGCTCGCACCACGAATACGAATATTAAAACCTCCAGACCCCGGTTTGTTATCGGTACGCTGAATAACAACACCTGCTGTTTGTCCCTCAAGTGCTGAAATCGCATCTACCTTGTTTGCTTTTTCCAACTTCTGACGATCCACTGAAGATACAGATCCAGTTAAATCCGCTTTCTTAACCGATCCGTAACCAATTGCAACAACCTCGTCAAGACCAATCGTTTCTTCCTGTAGAACAACATCAATTTTTGTACGACCATCAACAAAGACTTCCTGACTTTTCATTCCTATAAATGAAAAAATCAAAGTAGCATCTGCAGAAACCTCTGAAATAGAATAATTACCATTGCCATCAGTTATTGTTCCACTGGTGGTTCCTTTTTTCAGAACAGTTACACCTGGCAATGGGAAACCGGTTGGATCAGTTACTGTTCCATTAACATCAACCGCCTGCTGTGATAAACGCATATCACTTGAACCGCTCGCACTCACAGGTTTTAGAATAATTTGTCGGTCTTTAATTGAATACCTGATATTGGTTTCCTGAAAAACGGCATCCAATACTTCATCAATCTTTTTATTGGTAAACACCAAGTCAATCTTACGATCAACATCAATTAAGTCGTTACTGTATAAGAAAAAGAAATCTGTATTTCTTTCAATTTCAAACAACGCATCTTTAACGGTAGAGTTTGTCATATCCAAGCTCAGGCGTGCTGTTTGCGAATAAGAGCTAATCGCGAGTGCCTGACTTACCACGAGGATAACAAAAAGAGCTGTGAGTTTCATAAGCCTTACGATTTTAATGATCTCGGGATAAAATAACCTCGGATCAAACCTTTTACATTTTTTTTCCATAATTTTACAATGGTTTGAGTTTTACAATTTTTAACTAGAAGATTGTTTATTCAAGAGAACCCTAAAGGGGAGATGTAGCAGCATCTTCCCTTTTTTATTTGTGTTGCATTCGTATTTCGTTTTTAATTATACTTTTTTGAGACAATATATTTTGTTTTTATAAATGTTGAATTTGCATTTAAGGCCGAACCTTCCACCTCAAGATTTAGGCTAATAGCTTCAGTGATATAGTCGAGTACCTGCCGCAATGTTTCATTTTGAACGGTAATCGTTAACTGATGTTTGGAAAGCGAACCATCAGGATCATTCAACACAATATCAGCATTATACCATCTTTCCAGGCGCTTAACAACCACACCAAGTGGATCATTGCGAAATATCAGTTTCCCGTTAATCCAGGAAATTGATTTCTCGACATCCGTCTTTTGTTTTTGGATGGTTTCTGACACTCTGTTTACGGTTATTTTTTCTTTGGGAGCCAAATGTATGAGTGGTTTCGAATTTTCCGGTTGAAAAGCAACCTTGCCCTCTTCCAAAACAACCGAATAAAAATCATCATCAGGAAAAGCGGAAACATTAAAACGAGTCCCCGTAACTTTAACAGTACCATCATTAGTTTCAACATAAAAAGGATTTCCCTTGTCGGAAGAAACATGAAAATAGGCTTCTCCGACAAGCTCTACTTTTCGATTTCTTTTTGTGAAACGTGCGGGATATTTCAATGTCGTTCCAGCATTTTGCCACACCTCAGTACCATCAGGCAATGTCGTCTTTAACTTTGACCCATATGGTGTTTCCAGCGTAATCATCTCATCGGAATTATTATAAGCACTATTTTGACTCACCATCCAAACGGATCCTATAAGAAGTGGGATAAATAAAATAGCAGCGACTCGAACCGCATAGTTTGCTAATTTCCGAATCACCCCAACCGTCTCCTTTGACTGTAAGTTAATTTGATGATGAATCGAGTTTAGCATCTCATCCAGCTCCGACTTGGGTATCGTATTTTGAAAAGAAGGTGTTCTTTGCCAGTACTCAAACAAAAGCCGCTCAATATTTTGTTGATATTCGTCTTCTTGAAAAAGTTCGACCAATTCGGTCAGCTCTCTTTCATCGCACTTGTTTTCAAGATACTTGCTTATTAAATCTGTTATTTCCTTTTTTTGTTCCATTTTTTTCCGTTCAGCAATACAATTCTTTTTTTGCATTGATTTCGATTTCAATCTACAAAAGGTAATACGGGAAAAGGGACAGTACCCCCCAAGGAAAAATAAACAATTTTTATTTCTTTAGTCCAAGCATCTAACTTTCAACAAAATAAACAAATAAACAAAAACAGGAAGCTATTTGAATCGATGTTTTTACGAATGTATTTTAAGGTAAGGTTGATTTGGTTTTCAACAGTTTTGACAGCAATTCCCAACTTTTCAGCTATTTCCTTGTGTCCTAATCCCTCTTCACGACTCATCAGGTAAATCTTTTTTCGTTGCTCCGGCAGTTCGGCAACAAGGTTGGATAAACGCTCGTTCAGCTCATTAAATATCAGCAGTTCATCTGTTTTATTTGATTCCTGATTAAGATGATTCTTCAACTGACTTAAAAAGTCAGAATCTTTGACGCTCGCTCTGAATAGATCAACAGTAATATTGTAAGCAATTGAAAACAGAAATGCCTTTAATGAATGCGAGGTATTGATCTCCTGTTTTTTATTCCAAAGCTTGAAAAATGTTTCTTGTACCACTTCCTTAGCATCTTCCTTGTTTTTCAACATTGAGAATGCGAACCCATATAACCGCTGGCTATACAACCCATAAAGCTCATCAAATGCTCTCACATCACCACGGCGGAGTTGTGAGGCTATGTTTTTATTTTTCTGAGTTGCAAAATCCACATTCCAATATTTGAATGTAAAACTATAGAAATATTTTAAAGTACCCTATTCTTTTACCGAGGCTAAAGTTCCTCTTTCAGCACATCCCGGATATCCATGAAGTTGCTTTCGAGCTTGAGCATATTTTCAATAAAGAAGTTGAAAATGTCGGGCCATTGTTTTTGTCGATGAATGTCGACTCCTTCCATTTCAGTGTAGATACGACAAACTTCTTCCCCACTTTCTCTTACATACAGGAAATCCCACTCCAAACCATTTTCAAATCCGTCCTCCAATATTGGACGATACTTTTGAAGTTTCTCAAACAAATCCAGTCGTTTGTTCTCATTTCGGTGATTCAATTCAATCATTACGCTGGCCGATTGACGGGTTACCTCAAATTTGAGATCTAATCCAGAGATCTTCGTGTCGTACAAAACCCACTTTTTCTTTTTCTCTTGCAGTTCTGAAACCGCCTTACAGCGCTTGCCCAAAAGAGTCCAGAATTGCTTTCTTAATTGTTTTGCTTGTTCCTGTGTGTACATAGTAAAAGTAAACCTCAAAAATACAATACTTGAATGAAAGCATATTATACTAAAAAAAATCTTTTTAATTAATAATGTTCCGCTTGCTTAAGATTTTTATTGGAATGAAGGAACAACTTGAATAAAACGGTTTCAATTATTACTATTTCGATGGCAAATAGCATCTATTATGATTATCAATAAAGAAATAAACTACAACCAGTGCGCACAAATGGTGGACACATTGGTTAACCATCCTTTTTTTTCAAAAGACACCACCCTTATCGCAGACCTTCGAAACGTGAATTATCATCCGGGACATAACGAGTTCTTGAATCTTGTTGAACACATGAAATCGTTAAAAGATGACTTAAAAAACTGAAAAATAACATTGGTATGCTCCTCTCTTGTATTTAGTTTAGGATATCTGGTATGTGAAATAATGAGCATATTTGATTATAATATGAAAACTCTTCTAAATCTGGAAAGTGCGGAGGAATGGATCGATAAAGACCTAAAAGGAGCTTTTTAAAACCCTCCGAATTGCTTCCCCTTTTTATCAAACAGTATAGACTCCTAATTATTCACTCTGCTCAATTTATCATACCTGCTGAACAATTCACGACTTTTTTTGTCATTTGAATTGATATATACTCATAGACCTAATTTGAGTAAAATCATTCCATGCAAAATAGCTTAACCAGGCAAATAATAGCGCTAAGTTTGGTCATGACGATAGCTCTCCATCTTTTTACCGATTTGGCTATCCTCATCTCCTTCAAAATCAATCAGGATTACATTGCTGAGTTTCTTTGTATTGAAAAAGATATACCGGAATCAACCTGCCAGGGTTGTTGCCAGCTTAAGAAAAAATTAGACGAACAAGAAGAGAAAAAACAGGAGGTACCGGAATCATCAAATCGGAAAAGTGAAATCCAGTTTTTCTCCACAAAAAATGAATCTCTTTCAATTCCGCAACAAAAAAGCCAGCAACTGATTTCAATGGGCCAAAACGCCTACAACTTATTAACTTGTTGTCGTATCTTCCATCCTCCAAAATCCTAAGTTTTTTACTCATCCATTACTTTTCTTTAGTTGCTAATCAGCACTAAAAAATAATTCTAACTTATTAACATCATGAATAATGAGATTAAAATATCAATTCGGAAATTTCATCACCTTTATTGGATTCTTATTGAGCTGCTTGTTTGTCACACTTGATTCTGAGGCACAAACTCACCAATTTAAACTGATAGACGAAGAGACCAACAGACCAATACAAGACGCCAACTATTTCTATGGCAACGAACAAGGCGTTTCATCTAAATCCGGTGACATAATAATTAATTTTCAACCAACAATTACTCTAACTATATCGCATGTACAATATGGCAAACGATCATTCACAGCTGAAGAGCTGGATCAGGCACTCGAGAAACATCAACTTGATTTGCAACCTAAAAGTCACAACCTACAACCGGTAACGTTTATCAGCATACATCCCAATGCCGGAGAACAAGAGCAACTGACCTTGCAGGTTCAGGATAAGCTGGCTCACGATGCGGGGCAAGTATTGGAACAATTCAGTTCAATATCCAGCATCCGAAAAAGCGGAGCTTATGGTTTTGACCCGGTGCTTCGTGGATTCAAATACGACCAAATCAATTTGGTGATTGATGGTTCGCAATGTGCTACAGCTGCCTGTCCGAATCGTATGGATCCGGCATCAAGCCAGGTACCTTTAAATATGATTGTTGAAGCCGAAGTAATGAAAGGACCACACAGTTTGCGTTACGGAAACGCGTTTGGCGGAACCATCAACTTTAAAAGTGCCGCCCCACATTTTACCGACAAAACCAAATTGAACGGACGCGTGGGAACCAGCTACGAAACCAACGGAGAAATAAGCCGATCAGAAGTACTGGCAGGCATCACATCAAAACATGCCGACATCAAATTATTTGGTTCATTATCAACAGGCAATGATTATATCGATGGTGATGGGGTGAAAATACCTGCCAACTTTTATCGTTCAAACATTGGTGGCAAGATTGGACTAAAGCTAAGCTCGACACAAACCATAAGTTTGCAGGTTTCAAACAACTATGGAAAAGATGTTGATTTTCCGGCCTTGCCCATGGATTTACGAAAAGACGATACCTGGCTGATCAACTTGGGGCACAAAGCAGTGTTTTATCGTGGAGCACTGTCATCGTGGAATACAACAATGTATGCAACCAAAGTAGATCATTTGATGGACAATGCTGATAAAAAACTCAATCCTCGGATGGCTGATGCCAACACCTCTGCAAAAACCAACAATGCAGGCGGCCGAACCGAATTGCGTTTCGATTTTGACGATGACTGGTTATACGCCGGAACCGACATGCGTATTGAAAACGCCGATGGAACACGCGAACGCAACATGCTAATGGGCCCAATGGCAGGAAAAACACTAACGGACAATGTATGGCAGGATGCCCGAATAAGAAAAAACGGTCTTTTTGCAGAGTACCATAGTCAGGGAGATCACTTTCATTTAGTTTTTTCCGGACGACTGGAGCTGAACCATGCCGAAGCACAAATTCCGGATGCCGGATTTGCTGCCAATTACACAAAGATGAGTTCGAACATTGTCAGTCCGGCATTAAGTATTGGAGGAACCAGAACAGTCACCGACAACTTTTCCATTGGTCTTTGGTTGGGAAGCGCGCAGCGAAGTGGGAGCCTAGCCGAACGTTACATCAATTACTTCCCTATCGGACTCGATCCGTACGAAATGATTGGAAATCCAGAACTAAAAGCTGAAACCAATAATCAGGTTGACCTAATTTTCAACTATGAAAGCGACGTGACAAATCTTAATCTAAATTTGTTTTCATCTTACCTCAACAATTACATTTCTTCTGAAATTAGAAACGATTTGTCACCGAGAATGCCTTCGGCTCCCGGAGTAAGACAATTCGTTAACGTTGACAAAGCTCAAATCATGGGCTTCGAAGCTAGCTGGGAACAGATCATCAACAGGCAAATTCAACAAGTGGCTGAATTCGCATACACGCATGGGCAAAACACCACGTCCGACGAAGCTTTACCCGAAATTCCACCTATGCAGTTTCGCTACCGATTGATTGGCTCATTCATCAACAAAAAACTAAGAACGGAGCTTAATTTCCGGCATGCCTTTGAGCAAAACAGAATTGCGAAGAGCTACGGAGAAACAAAAACTCCAGCATTTAACGTACTGGATATAAAAGCCTCGTACCCGATTGTTCAAAACCTAAATGTGGCAGTTTCACTGCAAAACATATTTGATGAAGCCTACTACGAACACTTATCAAGATCAGTTCGCAATGCAGAAAGTCGTCCGATATATTCTCCGGGAAGGAGTTTTTATTTTAGTTTGAGCTATCGCTTTTGATTAACCTAGAAAGCATATTATACCTTGTTTTTTTTAATGATAAAACAAAGAAGCCGTTTACAGTAATTGCAAACGGCTTCTTCTTTTTATGTTATTTTCTGGGTCAGTGTCTTTAAAAACTCTTCGTGTTCTGAATCTAGAAATGGTGATAATGTTTCATAGACTTTTTGATGATAATTATTGAGCCAGCTTAGCTCTTCGGAACTCATGATCTCGCTGTCAATCAACTTTAAATCGATCGGACAAAGAGTAAGTGTTTCAAATCCAAGGAAACGGCCAAATTGATTATCGTCGTGTTCTACACAAACAATCATATTCTCAATTCGGATGCCATATTCTCCGTCACGATACAGCCCCGGTTCGTTCGAAAGCACCATTCCTGGCTTAATCGTCTGCTCATTGTATTCCTGTCGAATACTCATAGGTCCTTCATGCACATTCAAAAAATATCCTACACCATGTCCGGTGCCATGTCCATAATTCAAACCATTGGCCCACAGACGCTTCCTAGCAAATGCATCGAGGTTGCTTCCGACCGTTCCGGCAGGGAATTTTGCCTTGCTCAAGCCAATCATTCCTTTCAGTACCAACGTAAAATCACGCCTTTGTTTTTCATCAGGCTCCGAAAGAGCGACCGTTCTTGTCAAATCTGTTGTTCCCCCTAAATACTGGCCTCCTGAATCAAAGAGCAAAATCCCGTCTTTTCCAACCGATGCAGCTGATTCTTTAGTTACCGAACGGTGAACAATTGCTCCATTTTCATTCAATCCAACAATCGGATAAAAACTAACACCTCTAAAATCGTCTTGTTTAGACCGAAAATGCACTAATTGTTCGACGACATCAAACTCAGTAATATCATCTTTACCAACAACTTTATTCAGCCAGTATAAAAAATTAACCATCGCAACCCCATCCTTTTTCATGGTTTCTCGAATATGGATAATTTCAAATGTTGATTTTTGGGACTTTAAGAGCGTGGCAACAGATGTTTGCTCCACCACTTTCAACGACTTAGGGAACGCGATACGAGCGGCTTGATTCGTTCGATCAACATCAATCATGATTGTAAAATCATTAGTCAGCCCCGACAAAAAAGGATAAAACTGCTCATAATCGCAGACTTCAATCTCCTGTTCGGTCAGCTTATCAACTAGCTTTTCACTTAACTTGCTTTTATTGACAAACAAACAATTTTTACGTTCGGATAAAAAAGCAAAACCAATAAAAACCGGATTATACGAAACATCTTTCCCCCTGAGGTTAAAAGTCCAGGCCAAATCATCCAGCGCAGTAATCAGGGTTGCATTTGCTCCATTCGCTTTAACAAAGGTCAAAACATCCTTGATTTTATCGGTTCTTTGCTGTCCCGAATAAAGTAAGTCGTGTTCAAACACTGGGTCAATTGGTAATTTAGGCCTGTATTCCCATATTGGTTCAAATAAATTACCGACGTCTTTCAGCATGAGCTCATTAGCTAAAAGCGCTTCTTTTAACTTTATATATTGACTCACTGACAAGCACGTGAAATCAGTTCCTACAACTTCATTTTGTGCCAACACGCTTGCTAACCAATCAGCAGGTTCTGGAGTTTCCGGCATGCGTTGTTTCATCAACTCTATGCCAGTACCCTTCAACTGCTCGGAAGCCTGCAAAAAGTATCTCGAATCAGTCCACAGTGCTGCCTTTTTCATCGTAATAACAACAAGACCGGCAGAACCAGTAAACCCACTAATAAACTCACGAACTTGCCAATGTTCGGGCATGTATTCACTTTGATGCGGATCAGTCCCGGAAATATAGACCGCCTGAACGTCATTCAGTTTCATTTCAGTCCGTAATTGTTTAATTCGTTCCTTAATTGTCTTAACTTCTTTCATTCAATTTTTTTATAATATTTTTCATTGACAGAGCCGGAAGTTCCTCTAAATCAACCTCAGCCGGATGATAAAATTCAATGGCATAAATATCGTCCATCGGCCTTAAATTCTGAACAGTATCCAACTCAACCATAAAGGCCAGATCAAGCGTAAAAACTTCCAATCCTGAAAACGGATAGATATTTGGAAACGAACAATAGTACTCCATTTTGTTGACCTTCGCTCCTAATTCTTCCTGAAGTTCCCGGGCAAGCGATTCTTCCGCAGTCTCCATTGGATCTACAAATCCGCCAGGCAGATCAAGCATGCCTTTGTGTGGCTCAATGGCCCTTCGTGTAAGCATCATTCGACCCTCTTCATCAAAAATGATTGCAGCAACTGCAGACGAAGTATTGAAAAACACTTGAAACCCACAATCAGAACATTTCTTCGATCTTTCGCCCGACTGTTGAAACTGCGTAGAACCACAACATGGACAATACTTATAACGATGATTTGGATGTTTTGCCTCTATCATTCAGTTACAATTTTCATCGACTTTAGCCAATCAACAAATAAATCAGGCCAATTGTCTACAGGGATTTCTCTTTCGCTTCTCATTCCAAATCCATGTCCTCCTTTAGCAAATACGTGTAATTCCGCAGGAATATTATTTTCTTTTAACGCACGGTAAAACGAAATCGAATTTTCAGGAATCACCCCTCTGTCATCATCGGCTAAAACAAAAAAAACGGGTGGAGTGTTTTCTGTCACCCACAATTCATTCGAAAATTCTTTAGCAATCTTCCAGTCGTTTGTTTCTCCAATCAAATTCTTCCGCGATCCCATATGCCCAACACTTTCCTTAAAGCTGACTACCGGGTACAGTAATAACATAAAATCCGGTCGGGAACTAATTTTACTCATCGGATCGTCAGCCTCTGGATTTCCGAGATCGAAATGAGTACCGGCTGTTGACGCTAAATGACCACCTGCTGAAGAACCAGCAATTCCGATCTTCTGAGGATCAATCCCCCACTCCAACGCTTTTGAGCGTGTAAAACGTATTGCCTGCAACGCATCAGTCAAAGGAACCTCGGAGCTCCCATAGGGTAAACGATATTTTAAAACAATTCCTGTAATTCCATGCTCTTTAAAGTATTGAGCAATCCTGAATCCTTCATGGTCAATAGCCTCAACACGATATCCACCTCCAGGGCAAATAATTACCGCGGCACCTGTATTTTTATCCTCTTCGGGCTGATAGACAAATAGCTCAGCTTCAGATATATTTTCATACCGAAAAGTACCATATTGTTCATAATACTTTTCCTCTTCGGGAGGATTATTCTTATTTGGCGCTCCATCAGGCCATAATTTCAACTGAAAATCCTGCGATATTCCTTGCAATGATAGCGAAATTAACAAAATAATAAGGTTGATAACTTTCATTTTTACTAGGTATTTTTTATTGTTTAGGTAAAAATACAAATAAATTACCAACAAAGAATTTTAGAATAAAATCATTGAAAAGTAACTTATCAATTAATTACTTTTGCAACATGTTTTTCGAATTATTTATAAAAGGACTAATGATCGGATTGGGAGTGTCAATACCGCTTGGTCCAATCGGTGTGCTTATTATTCAACGCACAGTTAACAAAAACAGAATTGCCGGATTTGTTTCGGGAATGGGTGCAGCGACTTCTGATGCAATTTATGCCGTAATTGCCGGATTTAGCCTGACCTGGCTTATCAATTTCATCAAGCAATATCAGTTTACTTTTCAAACACTTGGAGCAATCATTATTTTATTGCTGGGGGTACATATTTTCCTCAAAAATCCGGTAAAGGATATTCGAAAATTCAGAAAAAAAGGCTCTTCTTATCTTCAGGATTTTGGTTCAACTTTTCTAATTACTTTTCCAAATCCACTCGTCATTTTTGTTTTTCTTGCCGTTTTTGCGAGTACAGGAATTGTATTGAACATGGAAAGACCTTATCTGGCTTTTTTTGTTGTATTTGGAGTTTTTGCAGGAGCGTGTAGCTGGTGGATCATTCTCACCAGCTTAGTTAGCATGTTTCGTCACCGTTTTAATTTAAGGTTACTTTGGTGGTTCAATAAAGTGGCCGGAGTGCTAATCTGGATTTTTGTAATAATTAGTTTTACCTATTCCCTTCTCACTCACGTTTCGATTTAAAATAAGGAGTCATTACATTCAGAAAATCATCCGGGATTCGACACGGTTTATTTGTTTTCCCATTAAAAAAGACTAATACAACCTCCCCTTTGTTAATCAATTCAGTTTTCTGATTGTAAATTTCAGTTTTAATCGAAAATTTAACGCTTGGCAATTCCTCTACGATGGTTTTAATTGTCAATAGATCATCATAATAAGCCGACTTAAGGTAGCTCACATTTAAACTTCGGGCAGGAAGCAGAATGTTTGCATCTTCAATTTCCTTGTAAGATATCCCAAGGCTACGAATCATTTCGGTACGCCCAATCTCATAATACCGGGGATAGACGCCATAATAGACGACCCCCATTTTATCGGTGTCTTCGTAATATACGCGTACCTGAGTTTCGTGAATAAGCATTCGCTTCTATTTTAGTGGAGAGTTTGGTTCTTTTTTCATGTGATTATAGGTTAGCTTATCAAGCAAACCCGGCCAAAATTTGCCTAAAAAAACCGTAAACTTACCTTCGATGAATGTTAAGATAAGTTCTCGCTTACGCTTTTTTACAGCCTTTGCTATTTTGTTGGCACATTCTTCAGCTGTCATCATTTTACTTTCATTACGAGGTGTTTTCCCCTGCGAACTTCCATCTTGAGTAAGTGCCGCTTCGCGAACTTCAGAAGCTGTAAATCCGGGCGCAGCGACCAACACATGCAGGCCGTTCTTCAGGTTCTCAATTCGTAGGGCATCTAAAAACCCCCGGATGGCATATTTGGAAGCAGAATAACCGGTTCTGGCTGGCAAGCCAACATAGCCGGCAATAGAAATAACGCCTACAACAGATCCTTTGGTTTTTAGCAGATATGGAAGCGCACTTTTCGTACAATAAACGGTTCCCCAGAAATTAACATCCATCAGTTTTTTAATCACATCAACCTCTAAATCGGAAAATAATGCCCGCATCGAAATTCCTGCATTATTAATGAGCACATCAATTTTACCAAAATGCTCAATAGTCTGATCAATGATCTTCTGACAATCAAGCTCATTACTTACATCAGCTTGCACGGTTAACACTTGAGAATCGGCTAATTCCGCTTTAATTTGTTGCAGCCTCTCTATTCGTCGGGCAGCAAGAACCAAAACCGCTCCGCTTGATGCAAACTCATACGCTAGGGCTTTGCCAATGCCAGAGGAAGCTCCCGTTATTATGACAACTTTATCTTTCATTCTCTTGAAAAATCAATTTCAGGCAAAAATAGCTTTTTTTTGTCCACGACACCAAAGCCAGCCGACATTGAAAAAAAGTTGATAGATATAGAGATATTTCTAAAATAAAATTTGCAATTAAAATCTTAGTTTTTACCTTTGCACCGCCTTTAAACGAAAAGGCAAGATACAGGATGACTCAGTAGCTCAGCTGGTAGAGCACATCCCTTTTAAGGATGGGGTCCTGGGTTCGAACCCCAGCTGAGTCACCAATTAAGAAGTCAAAAAGACTTAAAAGCGCTTAAATCATAGGTTTAAGTGCTTTTTTATTTTCGGACAATTGTCAATTTATGCACTGAAACCCAAACAAAAAGGGTCTAAGTCGAGACCTTGAACAATTAAGCAAAGCGCTTGATCTCTATTTCGACTTAACTAACTGACAACCAAAACTTAGACTAAATTATTTTGGTTCGTTTTGATGTTTTTAAATTGCTATTTAACTGGTAATTTTAACGAAGGGACGAGACCATTTTTTGTTACACAAAAAACCTATGCTTTGGCTTTTATATTTATTACTCATTCGATTCCTGATATTCTGCATTAAACTTTTCCACAAATAACGGAATCTGCGATGGTTTAAAATCTCCATTTTTGATTTTGTTATAGATATCTTCATTGCCTTTGAAGATATATGCAATTTTGTCAATAATTTTATTTTTCGAATGCGGAACCTTTATGAAGTCGTCTGTTTTGCTCCAGTTAATGTAGTAAAAACTGGTCATTCCAATCATTGTACTGGCATAGCTTCGCCAATTACTCCTCCACTGTAATTATAATTTTTAATTCGTGTGTCATAAAGATATAAATCAATTGCGCCATTAATTAATCTTTGTGCAATTACAAATCCAGTATTGTAAGGTACCCGCGCGAAATATTTTCCGTCAGCACGAAATTCATATGTTTTTTTTACTTTGAATTTTTCCAGTCCATTTGAAGTATTATTTTAACTTTTATGATTACTCCATTCTCAGGGAGGATTATATCTCCCCAAATCGTATCTTGTTTTATTGACTCTTTGTCTTGTCTTAATATCAGATAATCTTTTTCACTTTGTCCATATACTCCAAATGAGATTAATAGTAGTAAGAAGAGAATCGTTTCCTTTTTCATAGCACTATTTGTAATTTAATGTCTGCAAATCGATTTTTTCAAGCTACAACGGTTGGTACATGTTGTCGGGGCGGATTTCGGAGAGCGTTCCTGCCCGAAGGACACGGAACTGCGATGCGAGAATCCGCAGTTGGCGTACCACCGAACCCCGCCCTGCAATATGTACTGTGTTACCGGTAGTTGTTTATTCTTCTTTATTTTCAATCAGTTGCTTTAATTTTTCCTTGCTTGGTAAAACGGTTTGATATTTACTTGCAAAAATCTGCTCATTATTTTCAGGAAGTGTGTATTCTACAACTGCTTCACTTTTATTTTGGCAAAGAATTAATCCAATTGTTTTATTTTCATCGCTTAGTCTTACTTCTCTGTCGTAATAGTTGACATACATTTGCATTTGCCCGATATCCTGATGTTTTAATTCTCCAATTTTCAAGTCAATTAAAACGAACGATTTCAAAATGCGGTTGTAAAAAACTAAGTCAATACGGAAGTGTTTTTCGTCAAACGTTATTCGTTTTTGTCAGGCAACAAACGTGAATCCAGTTCCTAATTCCAATAGAAAATGTTCCAGTTTGTCAATTAGTTTTTGTTCCAGGTCATTTTCTGAGTACGATGATTTTTCGGGCAAACCAATGAATTCTAAAACATAAGGGTCTTTTATTGCATCTTTAGGTTTTTCAATTATTAAACCTCTTTCCGATAATTCTATGATTTTCTTTTTGTCACGGCTTAAAGCCAATCGCGTGTACAATGCGCTGTCGTATTGCCTTTGTAATTCTCGAAGGCTCCAATTATTTTTCAAAGTTTCTATTTCATAAAAACGACGTTCGTTTTCGTCGTCAATCCTCATTAATTTTAAATAATGCGACCAACTTAAATTGAATTCGTCAGACACTGTCTGACCTTTTGAGTAAGTGAGGTAAAAACTCCTCATTTGCTTGATATTTGTCGAAGAAAAT
This sequence comes from uncultured Sunxiuqinia sp., assembly GCF_963678245.1. Classification (NCBI taxonomy): domain Bacteria; kingdom Pseudomonadati; phylum Bacteroidota; class Bacteroidia; order Marinilabiliales; family Prolixibacteraceae; genus Sunxiuqinia; species uncultured Sunxiuqinia sp. The sequence continues at coordinate 231,449 of NZ_OY782772.1, read as the reverse complement.
CCTTTTCCAAATTCATTTAAAAGTCTGATTGAAAGTTCCTCAATTAACTGCTGACCATATTCAGCTCTTTCTTTTCCTTTTTGTTCTTCTTCAACAATCATTTTTCCTATCTCAAAATAGGTTTGTACCATTGTTTTATTTACTGTTTGAACTACAGTATTTTGGGCAAGTTTTAAAAGTTCGGCAACTTTATTATAGAGATTTTCTGGACTATGTTTGATTTCGGTCATTTGTAATAATTTCAGTTATTACACAAATTTAGCTTTTTAATTTTCATCTTTATTAAACGGCAGATTTCCTTTTTCCTCACAATTACCGGTAACGGCCGATACATGTTGCCGATATGACAAGGTCATGCTTTTTGTGAAAAAGAGACAATGAACCATTGTAATTATTTTGGTCATAGTATTCAACAGGTCTAGCCATGAAAGAAATCTTGTTTTCTTGGAAACACGTTTCAACCTTATCCATAAATTTGTGGGTATTGAAAATTAGCAAAAAGTGTGTCCCAAAATCTTTCATTTTAGTAGATATTCTAAATCTTTCTCCTTGTTTAAGGTCAGATTCTCTTATGCAATATATACAATATAAATGTCCTGCACTTAGGTCTTTGTACTGCATTGTCAGTTTTTGAGGTTTTCGTGAAATTTTCTTGCCAGTAGTGAGATCTTCCATTGTCACGGTAAACTCAGATTTATCTGTATAATTTTCTAGATGAACGACTCCTTCAAGAGAATCTCCTCTGTACATGTTTTTTTCTTGTTTCTCAAAGTACTCAAAGGAATTCATATACAGCGTTCCATTCTCGTATAAATCAAGAACGTTGTCTTTATTTCCGAATTTTAATAAAAAAAGAAGTCTATCGTTCATAAAATGGTGTCAGTCGATTTGTTTAAATTGGACACAACGGTCACTTGTATGTGGTCGGGCGGGATTTCGAAAAGAAATCGTGTCAGACCCGCAGGAATGTGGGCACGAGGTCTGACTTGTCAGACCGCTAAAACCCCCGCCTGCCATATTACAACCTAAATTAAAGTTTTTGGTTATTTCCAAATTCCCAAACTTGTTATTAATGTTTGATAATATGTCAATAATTAGACTGTCATAATTTAAAGTATAATACTGCAAATAACTATTATTCATTATTTCACTAAAATATTTGGACAATATTGCCAGATGTTCATCTGAAGATTTGAATAAGGAAATAACATCTAGCATAAATTCCTGAAATAAATACAAATCATTTTGGCTTAAGTTATAGTCTGAATAATTGGATTTTAATTCGCATATAGTATTTAGTAAATAAGAATTTTTGTTTGAAAGGTTAATAATATTTTCAAGTAAATAAAAAACTTGTTCGAAATTTGGCTCGTAATCTGAGTTGTTATTTTTTTGATTTTCTTTTAGTTGATTAAATAACGTATTTGCAAGTTTACTTAATACAATAAAGTTATTCGTAGGCGATGAGTCGTAAATCTCATGGTATAATTTTTCCACAAAATCTACTTTGCAAAGTAAATTTGTCAGAAATGCAGAATTTAAACAGTACTCTTTATACTTCATAATTGGAGAAGAAAAACCTGCTCCTGTCAGTACTAATGTATTTTTCTTGTTGCTCATTTTTTACTATGTCTAGTCCTAGAATACGGCTACAGGTTAAACATTAATTTTAAGCTACATTTTTAAACACTGCGTTTGGTGTTTTATACCCTAAAGATAAATGAAGCCTTTTATTATTATATAGTTTAATAGCATTTTTTGTAGCACGTTTTGCATGGCTGGTTGAAAAGAAGCACTGGTCGAGATAGAACTCATCTTTTAAAATACCGTTAACTCTTTCAGCAACTGCGTTTTCATAACAATGATTTTCTTCTGTCATACTTATGTTTATTCCTTTTCTTTTTAACTCATTTACATACATATGGCTGCAATACTGCACCCCTCTGTCGGAGTGATGTATAAGTCCGGCCGCTGGTCTTGTATGCCACAGGGCCTTTTTGAGGGCCCGTAGGCATCCCGACAGCTCCAGGCTATCGCTGATGTCGTGTCCGATTATTTTCCGTGAATACAAGTCTGTAATCAGCGCTAAATAACAAAAGCCTTTTACGGTTCTGATGTATGTAATATCAGAAACCCATACTTGGTTTGGTTTTGTGATTTCCAACTCCTTGATAAGATTGTTGTATTTATGGAAATGGTGATATGAATTGGTTGTTTTAGCATACGCCCTTTTCCGTTTCACCAGCATATTATTCGCTCTGAGTATATTAAACAGAGAGTCCCTGCCAAGTTTAATCTGTTTGGCCTCAAAAGAGGGTTGTAGTGTTTCGTGTAGCTTACGTACGCCCACTCTGGGTTGCTCTTTGCGTTCTTCCTTTACAAGCTGTATTACTTGCGATTCAAGCGACTTGCAACGTTCCCAACGCTTAATGTATTTATAGAATGCATCGCGTTTTAGGTGGAATAGGGCACATACCTCCGACATGCTTGCTATACCCGTTTGTTTTGTTTTTGAGGAAGCTTTCATCAGGGCTTGATGTTTAAGTTTTTTTTTAGTTCCTCAACACTTTTGTAGCCTAAGTTTTCGGCAGCCACTTCCAAATAAGAATCTTGTACGAGCTTGTCTAAATCCTTTTTAATCAAGAGTTTTTTTAGCTGCTCGATTTCTTTTTGAAGTTCTTTTAAGCGGCTGATTTCATCTTTTGTTTGTACCATAATACGCGTATTCATTAAATCTTTGCGGTCATACTTTCGTATCCATTCATTGATTGTACTTGACTGTATCCCGTAAATCCGGGATAATTGTCTTTTTGAGTATTTACCCGTGCTAAGTTCGGCTAAAATTTTGAGTTTAAAACTCTCGCTGTAACGCCGTGTTACTCCATCATTTTTATACATATCTACTTTTTTAGTGTAGACATATTTTAGGACGACACACTATTGCGCCTAACGGTGGTGGTATGAGGTCGTGGCGGTCAGACGAGAGTCTGACCAGTCCGACCGAAACTGAGGTTGGGACGAGATTCGACTTGTCGAATCCGCACAAACCCCGTCACAAGGATTATTCTTTTTGACTGAAAACAAACGAATTGCATTAATATTTCTGTTGATAGGTAACGATCTAGAAACAAGCAAACTTCTGTTTATTTCTTCTTTTTGCTTAAAAATACAAAGAGCGACTGTTATTGAAATAAAGATACTAAAGTTTCAGGTATTTTAAGAGAACACTGAGGGAAATGCTACTCAATATTTAAGCGAGCCTTATTCATAATCATGAGGTCGGCTGTTTAAGTCCATCTATCACTACTAGAAATCAATATGTTACAGATGTGCAACTTGTAACTTCTTTTTATTTGCATGTATGTGTCTTATTCCACATTCCCCTCATTTAAAATCGAAATTCAATTCTCCCCCAGACCAGACAACTGTAAAACAATACTTTAATGATTATTCGGAAACAATAGGAGCTTGTGCCCACACCATTATAGGTTGATAAAATATCGTCGATGTTTACCCCACCAACTATTTGACTAACAGGATGAGCAGGGTAATCATCTGCTATTTTGTTGTCTAAATTGCTTGAAAACAGCATCGTATGCTGGGAGGTAACGCTTTTAAATCGTAGAAGGGTGGTCACTTTAAGCGGTTTTTACAGTCTGACTGTAAATTACATGTGGTCTTGCGGTCCCCATGAAACCGGGAGTTTCAGACCCGTAGCAAAGAGGGCAAAAGGTCTGACCTGTCAGACTGCTAAATCCCCGTCAGGCATATTACAAATCCAAAGTTAAAAAAGCTGCGCATCCCAGTATTTCAGAATGCGCAGCATAATAATCGATTAACTCTCAGGTTCTATCTCTTTTGTAATACTACTTTTTTTGCAAATGATTGATTTTTTGTTTTTAAAATTACAACATATACACCACTAACCTGTTGTTGCATTGGCAGTAAAACTTTCTTCTGTCCTTTATTCAGCGGAATCTGTAATACTTGTTCCCCAGTTATACTATATATGCTTACAACAGCTGTTTCATCCTGTAATTCGCCTTTAATTTCCAAAAACATATCCCCTTCACTGGGGTTTGGATACACAGTTGTCTCCAATTCTGATACCGATACAACCGGAGCTCCTGTAAGCAAATCAACAATTACCAATACCTCTTTTTCAGCCTGCATACCTAATGCGTCTGTACAGATAAAGGTAAACAGATAAGTACCCACATCCTCTTTTGTAGGATTCAATTCCAAATACATCATTTGTGCATCAAAAGTAATCCAATCCGGGAGTTCTTCTACACCGTTTAATTCATAAAGGGCATATGTTACTGCCTTGACCCCAGGTCCTCCTGCTGCTTGGTAGCGTTGCACCTCCAGGGTGTAGCTTAACTGCTGTCCGGAATCCTGATCGGCAATTATCTGGTCAAGGGATATAATATCGGTACTGTTGGGGTAAAGAGTAAGCGTGTCGGGAGCTGTTTCCATTATTTCGGGCACATGATTTTGGCGGACATGTACTGTTGTCTCGCATTCGCCTGTGTTTCCATAATGATCTGTTACCTGAATAATGACCGGAATTTCAGTACCAATATCATCGCCTGTGAAAGAATCTCTGGAAACAGAAATATCCAGTTCATCATAAGGTGTTACATCGTCATACGTATAGCCAACCTGTTCATTGCCTTTTGCCAAACGGTTAATATCGTCTGAAGTCATAAAATAGGTACTGCCCTCATTCAAATAAATATTAAGTGGCTGACAATAAACAACAGGTGCTGTATTATCAATTGACTTATCCGGATCATCCGGGAATGCATCACTATTGTCACCAACTCCGTCGCCATCGCTGTCAACCGTTTCCGTTGGATCTTCAGGGAAGGAATCTTCGTCGTTCGGAACCCCGTCGCCGTCAATATCCGTGTCCGCATTATCACCGGTACCATCTCCATCAGTATCTGTATCCTCGGTTGGATCGTCGGGGAAAGCGTCGCTGTTGTCGCCAACCCCGTCGCCATCACTATCAGCCGTTTCTGTAGGATCTTCCGGAAAGGCATCCTCGTCGTTTGGAATCCCGTCGCCGTCAATATCCGTGTCCGCATTATCACCGGTACCATCTCCATCAGTATCTGTATCCTCGGTTGGATCATCAGGGAAAGCGTCACTGTTGTCGCCAACTCCGTCGCCGTCGCTGTCATCCGTTTCTGTTGGATCTTTAGGAAAGGCGTCCTCGTCATTCGAAACCCCGTCTCCATCGATATCTGTGTCCGAATTATCGCCGATACCATCTCCATCAGTATCTGTATCCTCGGTTGGATCATCAGGGAAAGCGTCACTGTTGTCGCCAACTCCGTCGCCGTCGCTGTCATCCGTTTCTGTTGGATCTTTAGGAAAGGCGTCCTCGTCGTTCGGAACCCCGTCGCCGTCGATATCCGTGTCCGCATTATCACCGGTACCATCTCCATCAGTATCTGTATCCTCGGTTGGATCATCAGGGAAAGCATCACTGTTGTCGCCAACCCCGTCGCCGTCGCTGTCAACCGTTTCCGTTGGATCTTCAGGGAAGGCATCCTCTGTATCAGGCACACCATCATTGTCATCGTCCGGGTCTTGAATATCAGGAATACCGTCAATATCAGTATCTGACAAAATATTGAATGTTGCCTGCGCTGAGCCTTCATAACCATTTTCGTTAATGGTTACAATTACCCGGTATTCTCCTGCCTCTGCAGGAACCTCAGAATTTCCGTTGTAGGTAATAATTACAGGGATTCCCTGAGGAACGGTAGAAACTGATATTTCTTTTGGGGTTCCGTCATAAACCTGCTCCAAACCACTAATATTAATACTAATTGTAACGGTAGAATTACTAATTGTAAAATCTCCTGCTACATATTGGAAGCTGTAGTTGTCGTCCATCCCTCCGGATAGAGTTATCGCTCCTGAATAAAAACCTTCCGGTGTTTCAGTGCCTACAGTTGTTTTAGCTACAGGTTCACTTTCAAGTACAGATGAATTTTCTCCATCAATAAATCCGCTATAAGTAAATGTCAACGGTGGGTTAACACTGCCTTCTTCTTTTGTTTGTGAATTTGCTGTTACTGTAAGTTCTCTTTTATTTATTGTGGCACTGGCGTTAGAAGCGTTATCCAAAGAAACAGTGTATTGAGCCGCGTCGGTGCCGGATAATGTTAATCCAGTTACTACTACTTCTTTATTGTTACCCGCATCCGGTGTAATAAATGCCACAGTTATTTCATCCATTAAAACTTCATCACCAGATTCGATTCCTTCCAGAAGTAATTCATTAGAAACTAAAACTGCCTCGATTGTTCCATCGTATGTTTTATCTGAAGCTGTAAATGATCCGGTAATAGTAAGTTCTTTCCCTGTAATGTCGGCTGTTAAACCTGCGGGCTGTGTAAGCGTGTAGTTGCCTGCATCGTCACCGCTGATACTCATCGAAGTGGTGACTGCAATGTCCGAACCTGCTTCTGCCTGGGCAAATGTGCCTGTACCGGCATTGTCAAGGCTGACGACATCCCCGGTTTCCACTCCCGAAAGTGTGGCCCCGGATATTATGGCATCCATCGTGCCATCATAGACTTTGTTTTCTGCTACCGCATCTACAACAGTCAGTTCTTTGGCCGTAATATCGGCGGTAAAACCGGTAGGCTGCACAAGTGTGTAATTTGCTGCATCTGCTCCGCCGATAGCCATAGATGTGGTAACGGCTATCTCAGTACCAATACCCGTCTGGGCAAAGGTGCCGGTAGTTGCATTGTCCAGCGTTACATCGTCGCCGGTTTCTACTCCCGATAGTACTGCACCGGATATTGTGGCATCCAGTGTGCCGTCGTATACTTTATTTTCAGCTACTGCATTAATTACGGTCAGTTCTTTGGCTGTGATGTCTGCGGCCAGCCCTTCAGGCTGCGCAAGTGTGTAGTTTGCTGCATCCGTGCCGCCAAGAGTCATCAAAGTACTAACAGCGATATCCGTACCAATACCTGCCTGGACAAAAGTCCCTTTGTCAGTGTTATCCAGCGTCACATCGTCACCATTAATGGCTCCCGACAGTATGGCCCCGGTAATCACTGCATCGGTGGTACCGTCATATACTTTGTTCTCTGCTACTGCTCCTGTTACGGTTAACTGTACCGTTCCTATTTCACCATCATTACCATTCAGTGGAGAAGTAGCTCCCAGGTGGTAATTATCTTTGTCTGTTCCCTGCAAAGCAAAGGAAACAGAATAGGCTATACCCGTACCTGCTTCACTCTGGCTGAAAGAACCACTTTTCGAGATTATAACATCGTCACCTGAAACCAGCCCCTGTACTTCAAGGGAAAGGTTATCCATGTCCGCATCGCCGTCAAAAGCTTTTTGTACAGAACCCAAGGCCAACTGCACATCCACTGCTTTAGTGCTTACAGTCAATACACCTGTGACATGGATGGCATCATTAAAGTTATTGCTGGATTCTGTTACTTCCGTAGCTTCTAACTGATAAGAACCTGTTGCCAGACGATTGCCTGAAGAATTGTATTCCGCATTTATCTCTCCGATAGTGAAGTTGGCTGTGCCACCTGCACCATCACTAATAATGAATTGATTATTTTCCAATTCTGTAATATTACCGGTCAGGTCTACAATCGTATTATCTCCGCTGTCCAGGTACTTCGCACTACTGACGGAATAGTCAGGAGTGGATGAATAAACAATACTGTTTTCTGCTACCTCTACCAGTAGTTCATCTGCCGGAATGATGGTATAATCTCCGGGCTGATAGGTAAACGAGTAATTGGCTGCATCCAGGCCTGAGGTGTTCAGTACACCGGGATACTCACCAGCATCTTCGGTGCCGGAGTTCGTACGGACAATGGACAGGCTGCTTTGGTCAACAGCTGCCATTCCTTCACCGTTGACAAAACCGCTCACTGAAATCCCCGCATAACCGGTATTGTCCGGCTGGGTAACAAATTTGAAATCATTGTTGACAATCACCGTCAAAGGTGTTTTCTCAATAATTCCCGAACCGTTTGTCCATAACAGGTTGTAATTGTCCGCTTTCGGGCCGGTCAGCGCAAGGCTGCCCTGTACAATGGTGCGGTTTCCTGCAATAGTTGCATCAAACACCGGGCTGCCAGTAAGTACTGCCTGCGCAGCATCCGCCGGAAGTATTCCGTTTAGTGTTCCATATCCCGGTTCCCCGGAAGGTAACATCACTGTTCCATCATAAGGTCTGGTTATCCCTGTTGAACCTGAAAGCGTAACCGTTTTTTTCGAAATACTTGCGGTAGTCTCAGGAGTCCCTGACAGGGATATGGAATACTGCCCTGCATCGGCACCCGATAAGTCCCCACTGACGATACTAACTGTAAGGTTGTTGCCCGCTGATGCTGTTTCAAAGCCAATTGCTACATTGTCCAGGAATACATTATCGGTTCCCTGAATACCGGATAATTCCAGGTCATTGGTTACAAATGATGCATTTGCTGTACCGTCATACACTTTGTCAGCAACAGTAAACAATCCTGTAATAAAAAGTTCTTTCCCTGTTATATCGGCTGTTAAACCTGTGGGTTGCGTAAGCGTGTAGTTCCCTGCATCGGCACCACTAATACTCATCGAAGTGGTGACTGCAATGTCAGAACCTGCTTCTGACTGGGTAAATGTCCCGGTGGTTGCATTTGTCAGTACAACATCATCGCCATTAACTGCTCCCGTCAGGGTGGCGCCTGTAATAACAGCAACTGTGGTTGCATCATAAACTTTGTCCCGTGCAGCAGCACCCGTTACAGTCAGTTCTTTGGCCGTAATATCGGCGGTAAAACCGGTAGGCTGCACAAGTGTGTAGTTTGCTGCATCCGTGCCAGCAAGAGTCATCGAAGTACTAACAGCGATATCCGTACCAATACCTGCCTGGACAAAAGTCCCTTTGTCAGTGTTATCCAGCGTCACATCGTCACCATTAATGGCTCCCGACAGTATGGCCCCGGTAATCACTGCATCGGTGGTACCGTCATATACTTTGTTCTCTGCTACTGCTCCTGTTACGGTTAACTGTACCGTTCCTATTTCACCATCATTACCATTCAGTGGAGAAGTAGCTCCCAGGTGGTAATTATCTTTGTCTGTTCCCTGCAAAGCAAAGGAAACAGAATAGGCTATACCCGTACCTGCTTCACTCTGGCTGAAAGAACCACTTTTCGAGATTATAACATCGTCACCTGAAACCAGCCCCTGTACTTCAAGGGAAAGGTTATCCATGTCCGCATCGCCGTCAAAAGCTTTTTGTACAGAACCCAAGGCCAACTGCACATCCACTGCTTTAGTGTTTACAGTCAATACACCTGTGACATGGATGGCATCATTAAAGTTATTGCTGGATTCTGTTACTTCCGTAGCTTCTAACTGATAAGAACCTGTTGCCAGACGATTGCCTGAAGAATTGTATTCCGCATTTATCTCTCCGATAGTGAAGTTGGCTGTGCCACCTGCACCATCACTAATAATGAATTGATTATTTTCCAATTCTGTAATATTACCGGTCAGGTCTACAATCGTATTATCTCCGCTGTCCAGGTACTTCGCACTACTGACGGAATAGTCAGGAGTGGATGAATAAACAATACTGTTTTCTGCTACCTCTACCAGTAGTTCATCTGCCGGAATGATGGTATAATCTCCGGGCTGATAGGTAAACGAGTAATTGGCTGCATCCAGGCCTGAGGCTTCGAGTACCCCGGTATATGTTCCGGCATTTTCTGTTCCGGCATTGGTACGAATAACCGATAATCCGCTTTGATTGATGCCTGCCATTCCTTCACCGTTGACAAAACCGCTCACTGAAATCCCCGCATAACCGGCATTGTCCGGCTGGGTAACAAATTTGAAATCATTGTTGACAATCACCGTCAAAGGTGTTTTCTCAATAATTCCCGAACCGTTTGTCCATAACAGGTTGTAATTGTCCGCTTTCGGGCCGGTCAGCGCAAGGCTGCCCTGTACAATGGTGCGGTTTCCTGCAATAGCTGCATCAAACACCGGGCTGCCAGTAAGTACTGCCTGCGCAGCATCCGCCGGAAGTATTCCGTTTAGTGTTCCATATCCCGGTTCCCCGGAAGGTAACATCACTGTTCCATCATAAGGTCTGGTTATCCCTGTTGAACCTGAAAGCGTAACCGTTTTTTTCGAAATACTTGCGGTGGCCTCCGGGGACCCTGTAAGAGAAAGTGAGTACTGACCTGCATCAGCTCCGGATAAATCCGCGCTGACTATATCGACTACAAGATTATTACCTGCAGATGCTGTTTCAAAGGCAATTATAACATTGTCCAAATATACGTCATCTGTTCCCTCAACACCGGATAAATCCAGGCTGTTGTTTACAAATGAAGCATCTGTAGTACCGTTGTAGATTTTGTCATCCGCTGTAAATATGCCCGTCACGGTCAATTCTTTGCCTGTGATGCTGGCAGTCAGTCCCGAAGGCTGTGCAAGCGTGTAGTTTGCTGCATCTGCACCGGACAGGGTCATCGAAGTGCTGACAGCGATGTCTGTACCAATGGTTGCCTGAGCAAAACTACCCGTGATTGCATTGTCCAGCGTTACATCATCGCCGGTTTCAACTCCCGAGAGCGTTGCTCCTGTGATAACTGCATCAGTAGTGCCGTCATACACTTTGTTTTCTGCTACCGCATTCATTACGGTCAGCTCTTTTTGCGTAATGTCAAGTGTACCGTCAACAAACTGAATGTTGTAGTTATCCGAAGTGAGGCCACCCGGGGTAATTACATAATCTTCACCAACAGCCGTTGCTGTGGTTGCTGTCCCGCTGAAAATGAGCGTACCGCCAAGGTTGCCTTCGTTTTCACCTTCGGCAAAACCTTCGTAACTAACGGTAAAGGATGCATAATCAAACTCATTACCGTCGTATTCCTTGCTCTGGTTATTGGCGGTAATTGTCAGTTCTTTTTGCGTAATGTCCAGTGTACCGTTATTGAATACAATGTTGTAGTTATCAGAAGTAAGGCCACCCGGGGTAATTACATAATCTTCACCAACAGCGGTTGCTGTGGTTGCTGTCCCGCTGAAAATGAGCGTACCGCCAAGGTTGCCTTCGTCCTCACCTTCTGCAAAGCCTTCGTAACTAACGGTAAAGGATGCATAATCAAACTCATTACCGTCGTATTCCTTGCTCTGGTTATTGGCGGTAATTGTCAGTTCTTTTTGCGTAATGTCCAGTGTACCGTTATTGAATACAATGTTGTAGTTATCCGAAGTAAGGCCACCCGGGGTAATTACATAATCTTCACCAACAGCGGTTGCTGTGGTTGCCGTCCCGCTGAAAATGAGCGTACCGCCAAGGTTGCCTTCGTTTTCACCTTCTGCAAAGCCTTCGTAACTAACGGTAAAGGATGCATAATCAAACTCATTACCGTCGTATTCCTTGCTCTGGTTATTGGCGGTAATTGTCAGTTCTTTTTGCGTAATGTCCAGTGTACCGTTATTGAATACAATGTTGTAGTTATCCGAAGTAAGGCCACCCGGGGTAATTACATAATCTTCACCAACAGCCGTTGCTGTGGTTGCTGTCCCGCTGAAAATGAGCGTACCGCCAAGGTTGCCTTCGTCCTCACCTTCTGCAAAGCCTTCGTAACTAACGGTAAAGGATGCATAATCAAACTCATTACCGTCGTATTCCTTGCTCTGGTTACCGGCGGTAATTGTCAGTTCTTTTTGCGTAATGTCCAGTGTACCGTCAACAAACTGAATGTTGTAGTTATCAGAAGTGAGGCCACCCGGGGCAATTACATAATCTTCACCAACAGCCGTTGCTGTGGTTGCTGTCCCATTATAAATGAGCTCTCCACCAAGGTTGCCTTCGTTCTCACCTTCTGCAAAACCTTCGTAAGAGACGGTAAAGGATGCATAATCAAACTCATTGCCGTCGTATTCCTTGCTCTGGTTATTGGCGGTAATTGTCAGTTCTTTTTGCGTAATGTCCAGTGTACCGTCAACAAACTGAATGTTGTAGTTATCAGAAGTAAGGCCACCCGGGGCAATTACATAACCTTCACCAACAGCCGTTGCTGTGGTTGCTGTTCCTGTGAAAGACAGCGTACCGTCAAGGTTGCTTTCGTTTTCACCTTCGGTAAAACCTTCGTAACTAACGGTAAAGGATGCATAATCAAACTCATTTCCGTCGTATTCCTTGCTCTGGTTACCGGCGGTAATTGTCAGTTCTTTTTGCGTAATGTCCAGTGTACCGTCAACAAACTGAATGTTGTAGTTATCAGAAGTAAGGCCACCCGGGGTAATTACATAACCTTCACCAACAGCCGTTGCTGTGGTTGCTGTGCCTGTGAAAGACAGCGTACCGCCAAGGTTGCCTTCGTCCTCACCTTCGGCAAAACCTTCGTAACTAACGGTAAACGCAGTGAACTCTTTGCCGTCGTATTCCTTGCTCTGGTTATTGGCGGTAATTGTCAGTTCTTTTTGCGTAATGTCAAGTGTCCCGTTATTGAATACAATGTTGTAGTTATCCGAAGTAAGGCCACCCGGGGTAATTACATAACCTTCACCAACAGCCGTTGCTGTGGTCCCGGTGCCTGTGAAAGACAGCGTACCGTCAAGGTTCCCTTCGTTTTCACCTTCGGCAAAACCTTCGTAAGAGACAGTAAATAAAGCATAATCAAACTCATTGCCGTCGTATTCCTTGCTCTGGTTATTGGCGGTAATTGTCAGTTCTTTTTGCGTAATGTCCAGTGTACCGTTATTGAATACAATGTTGTAGTTATCCGAAGTAAGGCCACCCGGGGCAATTACATAATCTTCACCAACAGCCGTTGCTGTGGTTGCTGTGCCTGTGAAAGACAGCGTACCGCCAAGGTTGCCTTCGTTTTCACCTTCGGCAAAACCTTCGTAACTAACGGTAAACGCAGTGAACTCATTGCCGTCGTATTCCTTGCTCTGGTTATTGGCGGTAATTGTCAGTTCTTTTTGCGTAATGTCCAGTGTACCGTTATTGAATACAATGTTGTAGTTATCCGAAGTAAGGCCACCCGGGGTAATTACATAATCTTCACCAACAGCGGTTGCTGTGGTTGCCGTCCCGCTGAAAATGAGCGTACCGCCAAGGTTGCCTTCGTTTTCACCTTCTGCAAAGCCTTCGTAACTAACGGTAAAGGATGCATAATCAAACTCATTACCGTCGTATTCCTTGCTCTGGTTATTGGCGGTAATTGTCAGTTCTTTTTGCGTAATGTCAAGTGTACCGTTATTGAATACAATGTTGTAGTTATCCGAAGTAAGGCCACCCGGGGTAATTACATAATCTTCACCAACAGCCGTTGCTGTGGTTGCTGTCCCGCTGAAAATGAGCGTACCGCCAAGGTTGCCTTCGTCCTCACCTTCTGCAAAGCCTTCGTAACTAACGGTAAAGGATGCATAATCAAACTCATTACCGTCGTATTCCTTGCTCTGGTTACCGGCGGTAATTGTCAGTTCTTTTTGCGTAATGTCCAGTGTACCGTCAACAAACTGAATGTTGTAGTTATCAGAAGTGAGGCCACCCGGGGTAATTACATAACCTTCACCAACAGCCGTTGCTGTGGTTGCTGTCCCATTATAAATGAGCTCTCCACCAAGGTTGCCTTCGTTCTCACCTTCTGCAAAACCTTCGTAAGAGACGGTAAAGGATGCATAATCAAACTCATTGCCGTCGTATTCCTTGCTCTGGTTATTGGCGGTAATTGTCAGTTCTTTTTGCGTAATGTCCAGTGTACCGTCAACAAACTGAATGTTGTAGTTATCAGAAGTAAGGCCACCCGGGGCAATTACATAACCTTCACCAACAGCCGTTGCTGTGGTTGCTGTTCCTGTGAAAGACAGCGTACCGTCAAGGTTGCTTTCGTTTTCACCTTCGGTAAAACCTTCGTAACTAACGGTAAAGGATGCATAATCAAACTCATTTCCGTCGTATTCCTTGCTCTGGTTACCGGCGGTAATTGTCAGTTCTTTTTGCGTAATGTCCAGTGTACCGTCAACAAACTGAATGTTGTAGTTATCAGAAGTAAGGCCACCCGGGGTAATTACATAACCTTCACCAACAGCCGTTGCTGTGGTTGCTGTGCCTGTGAAAGACAGCGTACCGCCAAGGTTGCCTTCGTCCTCACCTTCGGCAAAACCTTCGTAACTAACGGTAAACGCAGTGAACTCTTTGCCGTCGTATTCCTTGCTCTGGTTATTGGCGGTAATTGTCAGTTCTTTTTGCGTAATGTCAAGTGTCCCGTTATTGAATACAATGTTGTAGTTATCCGAAGTAAGGCCACCCGGGGTAATTACATAACCTTCACCAACAGCCGTTGCTGTGGTCCCGGTGCCTGTGAAAGACAGCGTACCGTCAAGGTTCCCTTCGTTTTCACCTTCGGCAAAACCTTCGTAAGAGACAGTAAATAAAGCATAATCAAACTCATTGCCGTCGTATTCCTTGCTCTGGTTATTGGCGGTAATTGTCAGTTCTTTTTGCGTAATGTCCAGTGTACCGTTATTGAATACAATGTTGTAGTTATCCGAAGTAAGGCCACCCGGGGCAATTACATAATCTTCACCAACAGCCGTTGCTGTGGTTGCTGTGCCTGTGAAAGACAGCGTACCGCCAAGGTTGCCTTCGTTTTCACCTTCGGCAAAACCTTCGTAACTAACGGTAAACGCAGTGAACTCATTGCCGTCGTATTCCTTGCTCTGGTTATTGGCGGTAATTGTCAGTTCTTTTTGCGTAATGTCAAGTGTCCCGTTATTGAATACAATGTTGTAGTTATCCGAAGTAAGGCCACCCGGGGTAATTACATAACCTTCACCAACAGCCGTTGCTGTGGTTGCTGTGCCTGTGAAAGACAGCGTACCGCCAAGGTTGCCTTCGTTTTCACCTTCTGCAAAGCCTTCGTAACTAACGGTAAAGGATGCATAATCAAACTCATTTCCGTCGTATTCCTTGCTCTGGTTACCGGCGGTAATTGTCAGTTCTTTTTGCGTAATGTCAAGTGTACCGTTATTGAATACAATGTTGTAGTTATCAGAAGTAAGGCCACCCGGGGTAATTACATAACCTTCACCAACAGCCGTTGCTGTGGTTGCTGTTCCTGTGAAAGACAGCGTACCGCCAAGGTTATCTTCGTTTTCACCTTCGGCAAAACCTTCGTAAGAGACGGTAAAGGATGCATAATCAAACTCATTGCCGTCGTATTCCTTGCTCTGGTTATTGGCGGTAATTGTCAGTTCTTTTTGCGTAATGTCCAGTGTACCGTTATTGAATACAATGTTGTAGTTATCCGAAGTAAGGCCACCCGGGGTAATTACATAATCTTCACCAACAGCCGTTGCTGTGGTTGCTGTCCCATTATAAATGAGCTCTCCACCAAGGTTGCCTTCGTTCTCACCTTCTGCAAAACCTTCGTAAGAGACGGTAAAGGATGCATAATCAAACTCATTTCCGTCGTATTCCTTGCTCTGGTTACCGGCGGTAATTGTCAGTTCTTTTTGCGTAATGTCCAGTGTACCGTCAACAAACTGAATGTTGTAGTTATCAGAAGTAAGGCCACCCGGGGCAATTACATAATCTTCACCAACAGCCGTTGCTGTGGTTGCTGTCCCATTATAAATGAGCTCTCCGCCAAGGTTACCTTCGTTTTCACCTTCTGCAAAACCTTCGTAACTAACGGTAAACGCAGTGAACTCTTTACCGTCGTATTCCTTGCTCTGGTTACCGGCGGTAATTGTCAGTTCTTTTTGCGTAATGTCAAGTGTACCGTCAACAAACTGAATGTTGTAGTTATCAGAAGTAAGGCCACCCGGGGTAATTACATAATCTTCACCAACAGCGGTTGCTGTGGTTGCTGTTCCTGTGAAAGACAGCGTACCGCCAAGGTTGCCTTCGTCCTCACCTTCTGCAAAGCCTTCGTAACTAACGGTAAAGGATGCATAATCAAACTCATTACCGTCGTATTCCTTGCTCTGGTTATTGGCGGTAATTGTCAGTTCTTTTTGCGTAATGTCCAGTGTACCGTTATTGAATACAATGTTGTAGTTATCCGAAGTAAGGCCACCCGGGGTAATTACATAATCTTCACCAACAGCCGTTGCTGTGGTTGCTGTCCCGCTGAAAATGAGCGTACCGCCAAGGTTGCCTTCGTCCTCACCTTCTGCAAAGCCTTCGTAACTAACGGTAAAGGATGCATAATCAAACTCATTACCGTCGTATTCCTTGCTCTGGTTATTGGCAGTAATTGTCAGTTCTTTTTGCGTAATGTCCAGTGTACCGTTATTGAATACAATGTTGTAGTTATCCGAAGTAAGGCCACCCGGGGTAATTACATAACCTTCACCAACAGCCGTTGCTGTGGTTGCTGTCCCATTATAAATGAGCTCTCCGTCAAGGTTGCCTTCGTTCTCACCTTCTGCAAAACCTTCGTAACTAACGGTAAAGGATGCATAATCAAACTCATTTCCGTCGTATTCCTTGCTCTGGTTATTGGCGGTAATTGTCAGTTCTTTTTGCGTAATGTCCAGTGTCCCGTCAACAAACTGAATGTTGTAGTTATCAGAAGTAAGGCCACCCGGGGTAATTACATAATCTTCACCAACAGCCGTTGCTGTGGTTGCTGTCCCATTATAAATGAGCTCTCCACCAAGGTTACCTTCGTCCTCACCTTCGGCAAAACCTTCGTAAGAGACGGTAAAGGATGCATAATCAAACTCATTGCCGTCGTATTCCTTGCTCTGGTTACCGGCGGTAATTGTCAGTTCTTTTTGCGTAATGTCAAGTGTACCGTCAACAAACTGAATGTTGTAGTTATCAGAAGTAAGGCCACCCGGGGTAATTACATAATCTTCACCAACAGCCGTTGCTGTGGTTGCTGTCCCATTATAAATGAGCTCTCCACCAAGGTTGCCTTCGTCCTCACCTTCGGCAAAGCCTTCGTAACTAACGGTAAACGCAGTGAACTCTTTACCGTCGTATTCCTTGCTCTGGTTACCGGCGGTAATTGTCAGTTCTTTTTGCGTAATGTCCAGTGTACCGTTATTGAATACAATGTTGTAGTTATCCGAAGTAAGGCCACCCGGGGCAATTACATAATCTTCACCAACAGCCGTTGCTGTGGTTGCTGTCCCATTATAAATGAGCTCTCCACCAAGGTTGCCTTCGTTCTCACCTTCTGCAAAACCTTCGTAAGAGACGGTAAAGGATGCATAATCAAACTCATTGCCGTCGTATTCCTTGCTCTGGTTATTGGCGGTAATTGTCAGTTCTTTTTGCGTAATGTCCAGTGTACCGTCAACAAACTGAATGTTGTAGTTATCAGAAGTAAGGCCACCCGGGGCAATTACATAACCTTCACCAACAGCCGTTGCTGTGGTTGCTGTTCCTGTGAAAGACAGCGTACCGTCAAGGTTGCTTTCGTTTTCACCTTCGGTAAAACCTTCGTAACTAACGGTAAAGGATGCATAATCAAACTCATTTCCGTCGTATTCCTTGCTCTGGTTACCGGCGGTAATTGTCAGTTCTTTTTGCGTAATGTCCAGTGTACCGTCAACAAACTGAATGTTGTAGTTATCAGAAGTAAGGCCACCCGGGGTAATTACATAACCTTCACCAACAGCCGTTGCTGTGGTTGCTGTGCCTGTGAAAGACAGCGTACCGCCAAGGTTGCCTTCGTCCTCACCTTCGGCAAAACCTTCGTAACTAACGGTAAACGCAGTGAACTCTTTGCCGTCGTATTCCTTGCTCTGGTTATTGGCGGTAATTGTCAGTTCTTTTTGCGTAATGTCAAGTGTCCCGTTATTGAATACAATGTTGTAGTTATCCGAAGTAAGGCCACCCGGGGTAATTACATAACCTTCACCAACAGCCGTTGCTGTGGTCCCGGTGCCTGTGAAAGACAGCGTACCGTCAAGGTTCCCTTCGTTTTCACCTTCGGCAAAACCTTCGTAAGAGACAGTAAATAAAGCATAATCAAACTCATTGCCGTCGTATTCCTTGCTCTGGTTATTGGCGGTAATTGTCAGTTCTTTTTGCGTAATGTCCAGTGTACCGTTATTGAATACAATGTTGTAGTTATCCGAAGTAAGGCCACCCGGGGCAATTACATAATCTTCACCAACAGCCGTTGCTGTGGTTGCTGTGCCTGTGAAAGACAGCGTACCGCCAAGGTTGCCTTCGTTTTCACCTTCGGCAAAACCTTCGTAACTAACGGTAAACGCAGTGAACTCATTGCCGTCGTATTCCTTGCTCTGGTTATTGGCGGTAATTGTCAGTTCTTTTTGCGTAATGTCAAGTGTCCCGTTATTGAATACAATGTTGTAGTTATCCGAAGTAAGGCCACCCGGGGTAATTACATAACCTTCACCAACAGCCGTTGCTGTGGTTGCTGTGCCTGTGAAAGACAGCGTACCGCCAAGGTTGCCTTCGTTTTCACCTTCTGCAAAGCCTTCGTAACTAACGGTAAAGGATGCATAATCAAACTCATTTCCGTCGTATTCCTTGCTCTGGTTACCGGCGGTAATTGTCAGTTCTTTTTGCGTAATGTCAAGTGTACCGTTATTGAATACAATGTTGTAGTTATCAGAAGTAAGGCCACCCGGGGTAATTACATAACCTTCACCAACAGCCGTTGCTGTGGTTGCTGTTCCTGTGAAAGACAGCGTACCGCCAAGGTTATCTTCGTTTTCACCTTCGGCAAAACCTTCGTAAGAGACGGTAAAGGATGCATAATCAAACTCATTGCCGTCGTATTCCTTGCTCTGGTTATTGGCGGTAATTGTCAGTTCTTTTTGCGTAATGTCCAGTGTACCGTTATTGAATACAATGTTGTAGTTATCAGAAGTAAGGCCACCCGGGGCAATTACATAACCTTCACCAACAGCCGTTGCTGTGGTTGCTGTGCCTGTGAAAGACAGCGTACCGCCAAGGTTCCCTTCGTTTTCACCTTCGGCAAAGCCTTCGTAACTAACGGTAAAGTATGCATAATCAAACTCATTTCCGTCGTATTCCTTGCTCTGGTTATTGGCGGTAATTGTCAGTTCTTTTTGCGTAATGTCAAGTGTACCGTTATTGAATACAATGTTGTAGTTATCAGAAGTAAGGCCTCCCGGGGTAATTACATAACCTTCACCAACAGCGGTTGCTGTGGTTGCTGTGCCTGTGAAAGACAGCGTACCGCCAAGGTTCCCTTCGTTTTCACCTTCTGCAAAACCTTCGTAACTAACGGTAAACGCAGTGAACTCTTTACCGTCGTATTCCTTGCTCTGGTTATTGGCGGTAATTGTCAGTTCTTTTTGCGTAATGTCAAGTGTCCCGTCAACAAACTGAATGTTGTAGTTATCAGAAGTAAGGCCACCCGGGGCAATTACATAACCTTCACCAACAGCCGTTGCTGTGGTTGCTGTGCCTGTGAAAGACAGCGTACCGCCAAGGTTACCTTCGTTTTCACCTTCTGCAAAACCTTCGTAAGAGACGGTAAAGGATGCATAATCAAACTCATTGCCGTCGTATTCCTTGCTCTGGTTACCGGCGGTAATTGTCAGTTCTTTTTGCGTAATGTCCAGTGTACCGTTATTGAATACAATGTTGTAGTTATCCGAAGTAAGGCCACCCGGGGTAATTACATAATCTTCACCAACAGCGGTTGCTGTGGTTGCTGTCCCATTATAAATGAGCTCTCCGCCAAGGTTACCTTCGTTTTCACCTTCTGCAAAACCTTCGTAACTAACGGTAAACGCAGTGAACTCTTTGCCGTCGTATTCCTTGCTCTGGTTACCGGCGGTAATTGTCAGTTCTTTTTGCGTAATGTCAAGTGTCCCGTTATTGAATACAATGTTGTAGTTATCAGAAGTAAGGCCACCCGGGGCAATTACATAACCTTCACCAACAGCCGTTGCTGTGGTTGCTGTGCCTGTGAAAGACAGCGTACCGCCAAGGTTGCCTTCGTCCTCTCCTTCGGCAAAACCTTCGTAACTAACGGTAAAGGATGCATAATCAAACTCATTGCCGTCGTATTCCTTGCTCTGGTTATTGGCGGTAATTGTCAGTTCTTTTTGCGTAATGTCCAGTGTACCGTTATTGAATACAATGTTGTAGTTATCAGAAGTAAGGCCACCCGGGGTAATTACATAACCTTCACCAACAGCGGTTGCTGTGGTTGCTGTCCCATTATAAATGAGCTCTCCACCAAGGTTACCTTCGTTCTCACCTTCGGCAAAACCTTCGTAACTAACGGTAAACGCAGTGAACTCTTTACCGTCGTATTCCTTGCTCTGGTTATTGGCAGTAATTGTCAGTTCTTTTTGCGTAATGTCCAGTGTACCGTCAACAAACTGAATGTTGTAGTTATCAGAAGTAAGGCCACCCGGGGTAATTACATAATCTTCACCAACAGCCGTTGCTGTGGTTGCTGTCCCATTATAAATGAGCTCTCCACCAAGGTTGCCTTCGTTCTCACCTTCGGCAAAGCCTTCGTAACTAACGGTAAACGCAGTGAACTCTTTACCGTCGTATTCCTTGCTCTGGTTACCGGCGGTAATTGTCAGTTCTTTTTGCGTAATGTCCAGTGTACCGTTATTGAATACAATGTTGTAGTTATCCGAAGTAAGGCCACCCGGGGTAATTACATAATCTTCACCAACAGCCGTTGCTGTGGTTGCTGTCCCATTATAAATGAGCTCTCCACCAAGGTTGCCTTCGTTCTCACCTTCTGCAAAACCTTCGTAAGAGACGGTAAAGGATGCATAATCAAACTCATTTCCGTCGTATTCCTTGCTCTGGTTACCGGCGGTAATTGTCAGTTCTTTTTGCGTAATGTCCAGTGTACCGTCAACAAACTGAATGTTGTAGTTATCAGAAGTAAGGCCACCCGGGGCAATTACATAATCTTCACCAACAGCCGTTGCTGTGGTTGCTGTCCCATTATAAATGAGCTCTCCGCCAAGGTTACCTTCGTTTTCACCTTCTGCAAAACCTTCGTAACTAACGGTAAACGCAGTGAACTCTTTACCGTCGTATTCCTTGCTCTGGTTACCGGCGGTAATTGTCAGTTCTTTTTGCGTAATGTCAGCCATAAGATAATCGGGCTGGCTTAACGTATAGTAAGCAACATCGGTACCCGCCAGTTCCATATTCGTATTTACTTCAATACCGGTACCCGCTGTTTCCTGAATAAAGTTTCCACTGGTTTCGTTAACTAAGTAAACATTGTCGGAGCCAGCAACTATTCCGGATAAGCTTGCATTGCTTACAACAGCCAGGGTAGTTCCATCATAAACCTTGTTTTCAGCCGTTGCCCCAACTACCGTAAGCTCTTTTTGGCCGACGGTAACCTGGATGGTATCCGTTGTGTTTCCTGCAATATTAGTAGCAGTTACCACATAATCTGCCTGGGTTGCCAGTACTGTTGGTGAGCCTGTAATTTCGCCTGTAGTTGTATTGAAACTAAGGCCCGATGGCAATGCAGGATTTATACTATAATTATCAATAATTCCGGTTACGGTAGGAAGAACGCCCGAAACAGGAGTTCCGTATTCTGCAATTATAGGTTCATAGCTTAAATCAGTTGGAGCATCTATGTAGGTGAACCCTTCTTTGGACGCTGTTCCGCCCGGGGTGGTAACACTTACGCTACCCGTAGCACCTTCTCCAACAACAGCCGTAATTACTGTATCATTAACAACCGTAAAGCCTCCTGCCAGTGAATCTCCAAAGGCAACAGCACTTGTGCCTGTAAAGTAGGTGCCTTTTATGGTTACTGTCATTCCTTCTGTTCCCTCTTCGGGGGTAAACGAAGTAATAACAGGTTCCGGTATAATATTTTCATAGATGACCAAATCATTACCGGAGCCATCTAATGCAAGTATATCTGGCCGGTTGTCGTTATTTATATCCCCTGCAATTATGCCCCTGGTAAGACTTCTGCCAGCAGGGTAAATTACAGGTTCTGCAAAGCTGCCATCGCCATTGTTTAATAACAAAGACAAATTATATGAAATATTGCTGCCCAGATCGGGATCTCCATCGCCATCAAAATCAGCAACTATAACTGTATGTGAGCTACCACCCACATTGTAATCGGTTTTATCGGAAAAAGTACCATCTCCCTGGTTTAGCAATACCGACACCGATTTATCATATTGGCACATGGTTACCACATCAATATCTCCGTCGCCGTCTAAATCGGCTGTAATTACTTCCCGGGGTAATGCCCCCGTACTGTAATCGATTTTAGCCGCAAAAGTGCCATCGCCCTGGTTTAAAAACACCGATATGGTATTGTCCTCACGATTAATTGTAACAATATCGATATCGCCATCCCCATCGAAATCAGCCGAAGATACACTCGAACTAAAATTGCCAGTTGCATATTGGGTTGAATTTGCAAAAGTGCCGTCGCCCTGGCTTAAATGAACCGCAAGCATATTAGTATTGTCAGTTGTGCCAACCAAATCAGGGTATCCATCGCCATTTACATCCGTTAGTTCTGTAGCAGATAGATTAACCTCCGATTCGTACAGCGTTTGTGTAAAGGTACCGTCGCCATCATTTAGAAGAATATCAACAAATCCATCATTAGTTTTCAATATATCGAGATGCCCATCACCGTTAATATCCTGACAAGACAAACTGCTTGAATGGTATGTATATGAGGTATACACCTCTTTAACAGAAAAATTACCAGTGCCATCGTTTTCAAAAACACTAATCTGATTATTGTCCCAATAGGTAACAACAACATCGGCATCCCCATCACCATCCAGGTCGCCCAAAGCTAAATGCTTTGGACTATTACTGACGGGATATTCATTTCCCGTTGTGAAATGGCCCCCAAGCTCAAAGGTTACATCAAATGGCAGGTTGGCATAGCCGGTAAGTTTTGTAAAGCGGTTGGTAACTGAAAGTGGCTCGTAACCGGCAGCCACTGGCACCGTAACGGTAAGGCTGGTGGCGGTAGCCTCGCTTACAGAAGCTTTCACACCACCAAAATATACAATGTTATCGGCACTATTCTGGTTAAACCCACTACCAGTAATGGTAACTTCGGTACCGGCGGGGCCGCTTAATGGAGATACGGAAGAGATTAACGGCGCTGCATCTAAAATGTTATCGGCGCCTTGCTGCCAGCTTAAAATGGGCCAGCCATTGTTTACCGTTCCTTCCTGGTCCATGTCCCAAATGTCTGCTGTGCCGTCGTCGGTTTTTGCAACAAAATCCCAGTTTGTAAAAGAACCAAAAGACTGCATTTGCAAATCGTAAAGCCATGAGGAATAAGATGTGCTGATTAATCCGATTACATCTCTGTTATAAAAGTTGTAGGAATGCCTCCCGCTAAGATATGCGACAACAGGCCTGGTATGATTATCTCCGCTTACCGGGCCTGAGGAGTAGCTATTTGAAACTTCCGAGGAACTTAACATTCCTGCAACACCTCCGGTATAATTGTAACCACCACTCACTGTAGCTGTACTGTAACAATTCCTTATAAGGCAATATTGGCCGAAAGCAACTACTCCCCCTGTATAAGCGCATTCACATTGCGTGGTTACGCTGCCACTCACATAACAACCGCTCACTATTACTGAGTCCGAACTACTGCCATAGGCAGCACCGCAAAGCCCTCCTACATATTGTTGGCCGATAACCGAAATACTGTTGAGCCCCAGCATTTGAATACGGCTTCCACTAACAGCACCAAACAGGCCAACGTACGATGTCTCTGGCCGGTTAATAGTTAAACCACTAATTACATGACCGTTACCATTGTAGTTTCCATAAAAATAGTTGTCAGGGTGGCTCCCTATGGGGGAAAACCCTTCGTTGTTTCCCGCTGAAGTTGAATCCTGCTCATCGTTATAACCCAAACCATCCAGGTTGTCATCGATATCATCCCAAAACCGGGTAGCAGAGGCATCAATATCTGCGGTTTGGATGAAATAGTAAGAGTTTGCCCACAGTTCGGGTATGCGCGATAAGGTTTCCAAATCATCAAGCGTAGCAATTTCAAAGGGGCTGTTTTCGGTACCATCGCCTGCAAAAAGTGTAGTAGCATCTATGTTAAATGAACCATCGGCCCCATCCTGCCAATTTAATATGGGGTAGCCATTGTTAATATTCTTGTATTGGTCGTCGTCCCAAATATCGGCAGTGCCGTTGGCCGTTTCACCTGCAAAATCCCAGTCTTGTCCCGTAAACCTGGTATGGTCTTTCATGTAAGAGGTATAATATGCTATACCTCCCCGGGATGTGTTATCCCCCCATATGTCCCTGTCATAAAAGCATTTGTTGATGGTGCCGTAGCTTGTATTTGAATCGTAACCAATAAAACCACCCAGGTTGGTTCCTGTTGTTGGTTTTACACTCGCACTGTAACAATGGGTAATGGTACTCGAAGCACTTGAATTATCTTCAAGATTACCGATAAAACCGCCAACTTTATCGCTTCCTTCAACCAAAGCCATACTGTAACAGTTGCTTATTTCGCTGGTATTAATAACTTTGCCAGCGAAACCGCCTACATCAGAACTTCTACCTTTTACCATGCCTGATTTACTGTAACATTCTATTAAAGAGGAGCCGTAGCAATTTCCAACCAAACCACCTACTCTTTGATATCCAACTATACTGACTGTTGTCGCACTACAGCTCTCAATGCTTGCATAAGAGGGGGTTCCAATAAGCCCTCCAACAGAAGAACTGGTAGAATTAATATTTCCTGTTGCATGGCTGTTTGTAATTGTGCAACGAGAAGCATTCCCA
Organism: uncultured Sunxiuqinia sp.; assembly: GCF_963678245.1. Lineage (NCBI taxonomy): Bacteria > Pseudomonadati > Bacteroidota > Bacteroidia > Marinilabiliales > Prolixibacteraceae > Sunxiuqinia > uncultured Sunxiuqinia sp. The sequence goes on along the minus strand of NZ_OY782772.1, from coordinate 206,653 downwards.
ATCAGCCCGCCGGAGTTATCTCTATCAGCTATTACAGAAACCGAGGATGAACTGTTGGAAACGGTACCAGGAGCAGATGACCTTCCACTAAATCGCCCAATCAGCCCGCCGGTGTAAGTGGCGCCGGTTACCGTACCTGCGGTTTGGCAACTGTCTATTGTTACCTCGTTTTTTATACACCCTGCCAATATCCCGGTATTATCTTTTCCGGTTATGCTGGCTGCATTTAGGGTTACCCTTTTAATATTTGCCCCATCTTCTACATAACCAAAGAGGGCCACAAAATTTTGTGCCGAACGGTTAATACTTAGATTGCTGATAACATGCCCCTGCCCGTTATATGTTCCGTTAAAATAAGCGGAAGATGATGTGCCAATTGGTGAAAAGCCGTTGTTATCGCCCGTATTGGTCGAATCGGCCGGGTCGTTATACAGCTTACCATCGCCGTTGTCATCCGTATCATCAAAATATTGTGTTAACGAAGCATCAATGTCGGCTGTTTGTATATAATGATAAACCCATAGTTCCGGATTTTCAGAAAGGATTACCAAATCTTCCAGTGTTGCAATTTCGAAAGGGTTATCTGCCGTGCCGTTTCCGTTGGCAAACGGGGCATTAAGCAATACATCGTCGGCGCCCTGCTGCCAGCTTAAAATGGGCCAGCCATTGTTTACCGTTCCTTCCTGGTCCATGTCCCAAATGTCTTCTGTTCCATTGGCCGTTTCCGAAACAAAGTCCCAGCTTGTAAAATAACCAAAAGACTGCATTTGCAAATCGTTAAGCCTTGAGGAATAAGATGTGCTGGTTACTCCGGTTACATCGCCGTTAAAAAAGTTGTTGGAATAATTACCGGAAAGACTTCCGACAAAAGGCGAGGTAGTATAAACTCCGCTTACCGGGCCTGAGGAGTAGTTATTTGAAAGTACCGAGTTACTTAATGTTCCTGCAACACCTCCGGTATATTTGTAACCACTCACTGTAGTTGTACTGTAACAATTCCTTATAAGGCAATAATTGCCATAACCAACTACTCCCCCTGTATAATTGAAGTTACCTTGCGTGGTTACGCTGCCACTCACATAACAACCGCTCACTATTACTGAGTCCGAACTATTGCCATAGGCAGCACCGCAAAGCCCTCCCGTATATTGTTTGCCGATAACCGAAATACTGTCGAGCCCCAGCATTTGAATACGGCTTCCATCAACACGACTAAACAGGCCAACGTACTCTGTCTCTGGCCGGTTAATAGTTAAGCCCTTAATTACATGACCGTTACCATTGTAGTTCCCATAAAACCTACCTAAACTACCAATTGGTAAGAATCCCTGGTTGTCGCCATCCGAAGTTGAATCCTGCTCATCGTTATAACTCAAGCCATCCAGGTTGTTATCCTCATCATCCCAAAACCGGGTAGCAGAGGCATCAATATCTGCGGTTTGGATAAAATAGTAAGAGTTTGCCCACAGTTCGGGTATGCGCGATAAGGTTTCCAAATCATCGAGGGTGGCAATTTCAAAGGGGCTGTTTTCGGTACCATCGCCTGTAAAAAGCGTTGTAACATCCATGTTAAATGAACCATCGGCCCCGTCCTGCCAGCTTAATATGGGGTAGCCCAGGTTAACGTTGTAGTATTGGTCGTCGTCCCAAATATCGGCAGTGCCGTTGCTTGTTTCACCGGCAAAGTCCCATCCTTGCCCCGTAAACCTGGTATGGTCTTTCATGTAAGCGGTATAATATGGTATACCTCCCCAGGATGTGTTATCCCCCCATATGTCCCTGTCAAAAAAACAGCTATTAATAGTGCCGTAACTTGTATTTGCATCGTAACCAATAAAACTACCCACGTTGGTCCCTGTTGTTGGTTTTATACTCACGCAATAACTTTTGGTAATGGTGCTCGAAGCACTTGAATTATCTTCAAGATTACCGATAAAACCGCCAACTTTATCGCTTCCTTCAACAACCAAAGCCATACTGTAACAGTTGCTTATTTCGCTGTTTCCATATACACGACCAGCGAAACCACCTACATCAGAACTTGGACCTTTCACTATGCCTGATTTACTGTAACATTCTATTAAAGAGGAGTTGTTGCATCTTCCAACCAAACCACCTACTTGACTATACTTTCCAACTATACTGTCTGTTATCGCACTACAGCTCTCAATGCTTGCACTAGAGAGAATTCCAATAAGCCCTCCAACACAAGAACTGCCATAATTAATATTTCCTGTTGCATGGCTGTTTGTAATTGTGCAACTAGAAGCAGACCCAATCAGCCCACCGGAGTTATCTTTATCAGCTATTACAGAAACCGAGGATGAACTGTTGGAAACGGTACTACGAGCAGATGAACTTCCACTAAATCGCCCAATCAGCCCGCCGGTGTATTTGGCGCCGGTTACCGTACCTGCGGTTTGGCAACTGTCTATTGTTACCTCGTTTTTTATATACCCTGCCAATATCCCGGTATTATCTTTTCCGGTTATGCTGGCTGCATTTAGGGTTACCCTTTTAATATTTGCCCCATCTTCTACATAACCAAATAAGCCCACGTAGTTTTCGGAAGGCCGGTTAATGGTTAAGCCATTAATTTCGTGCTCATTTCCGAGGTAAGTTCCATTGAAAGATTCTGTAAAAGATACACCAATTGGTTGAAAACCTTTACCATCGTTGTAAAAGCTGCCGCCGGGTTCAAAATCGGCTTCATCAAAATTAATATCTTCGGTTTGAGAAAAATAGGCATTTTCCGTCCAAAGAGACCTGTTCTCTGAGAGGTATTTTAAGTCGTATTTTGTTTTTATGATATATGGGTCGGCCTGCGTACCCGTTCCGGCAGAAAAGCCGAGAACATCGTCGGCGCCCGGTTGCCATGCCAATATGGGGTAGCCGTTGTTAACGGCAGCCATCTGGTCCATGTCCCAAATATCGTTGGCACCGTCACTGTTTTCCGAAACGAAATCCCAGCCACCAGCCTGAAAAGCGCTATATACTTTCATTTGGGCTGTTGTTTTTGCTTCGGCACGGGCCGAGGTTAACCCGGATAATTCACTATCAAAAAAATTATTAGTAAGGGTTACAGGTAGAAAATTCACCTGGCCAATAAATCCATCGGTGTTTGTACCGGAAACTGTATTTGCGGCAAAGCAGCGGGATACAATGGCATTATTTTGGAGAACGCCAAGTAAACCTCCAGCGTAGTTTCCGCCGGTTATATTTGCGGTGCTATAACACTCGGTAACCCGGGTACTTGCGTCGGCTACACCGATGAGCCCCCCGCAATTGTCTGCTCCTGCCTGAACGGTACCATTTGCCGAATAACACTGCGTAACTTCCATGTAAGAAAATGCGGTACCTATTAACCCGCCAGCGGTTGAATTGTTAGCCAGCACATTACAGCTGGCCGAGCATTTTCTAACAACGCCTTTTGAATAGTCTCTATAAGTATCGCCATGTAGATACCCGGCCAAACCACCTACATTGGAGCTACCTGTAACCGAACCGCTGGTATGACATTGCGTTATTTTACTCGAATGGGAACTTCCCACTAACCCGCCAACCATTATGTTTCCTGTTATTTCAATATTTTCGAGTGTCAGGCTTGAAATTTCACTCCCATTATTAATGTAACCAAACAAACCAATATGATTCTCCGAAGGACGGTTTATTTTTAAGCCACTAATAACATGGTTATCTCCATTATAAACTCCCGTGAACGGATCTGATTGTTTTCCGATTGGGATAAAGCCCTTGCCTTCGTTATAAAAATCGCCACTGCTTTCAAAATCTGCAGCATCAAAAGTAATATCGGCAGTTTGGATGAAGTAAGCGTTAGCAGACCAAAAACTGTTGTTTTCTGCCAGGTAGTTTAAATCGTATTTGCTGGTTATTTTGTAAGGGTCGGCCTGTGTGCCACTTCCCTGAAAGTAGGTGCCGATTTCTTCATCGGCTCCCTGTTGCCAGGCCAAAATAGGATATCCGTTGTTTATCGAGGTATTCTGATCGCCATCCCAGGTATCTTCGGTTCCGTTCGGTGTTTCAGAAACGAAATCCCAACCTGCGTTGGCAAATGTGCTGTATGATTTCATTTGGGCTGTTGTTCTGCCTTCTCCTCCTGCGGAGGTAGCCTGCCCTGAAGTTTCGGTATCCCAGAAGGAATTGTTTGTAACCGGGCCGGAAACCCACCCGAGCAAGCCACCGGAAGCAGTACTTCCGGATACGGTTCCTGTGCTGTAACATTTGGATATGGTACAGTCTGTATCTCCTCTTCCGGCAAGTCCCCCGGCATTGCTGGTGCTGGTTACACTGCCTGTGCTGTAACTGTTGTTTATTGTACTTGCCGACGAAATCGAACCAATGAGGCCACCCGTGTTAACCCCGCTTGCATTTACACTGCCCGTGGCATAACTTTCATCAACGGTTGCACCGGTAACTGAACCAACTAAGCCGCCAACGGAGCCGTTTCCATTTATTGTACAAGTACTTGAGCTTTGCGTAATTCTACCCGACGACATCATCTTTCCACATAACCCCCCGGTGCCATCTTCTCCGGTAACTGTACCTTCTGAATGGCAATTCTCAATTGCCGAAGAAGAATATAAAAGTCCAACCAATGCTCCTGTTGAACCTTTTCCTGTAATATCAACATTCGATAAATAAATATTTTTAACCGTTGTCCCGGATATATTGCTGAACAGGCCAACGTAATCGTTTCCGGGCCGGTTAATAAACAATCCATCAATGGTATGCTCTTGTCCATCATAAGTTCCGTAAAAATAAGAACCATTGGCAATAGGGTTAAATCCCTGTGCGCCGTTATAAAAAGCGCCGCTGCTTTCAAAGTCGGCTGCATCGAAAGTAATGTCTGCCGTTTGGATAAAATGTTTGTTCCACTCACTACTGTTATCCGACAGGTATTTGATGTCGGCTTTTGTAGCAATCTGGTACGGGTCGGCTTCGGTACCGGCGCCACCACTATATGTTTGTGCAAAAATTGTACTGGATAGCAGCAGCATAACAACCATACTCCATGTTATTTTTAAAACGTAAGTGCTGGTTAAGCTTGCATATGTCCATAGCACACATGGTGCAGTCATACTTTTTAAGCCGCAATCTGGTTTACTGATACAATGTAAATTTCCATTCATCATGTTTGCATTTATTTAATTTTGTACTTTGAAATTAGGTCTATAAATCTTCATACAGGGTAAGCCTGCATTTTTAAAGAATGCTGCCTAACCCATTTATTCTTGCGTAACACATAAAACACATTTATGCAATGCCTTATTAAATCTTAAAGAAATGCCAGGTGGTTCGATTCAAAGTAAGTTTTTATAGAAATGGAGAAAAAAAAAACAATGACTACTATAAATCCTCTCCACTTGCTTCTAACAAGATATAGTGGCATCATACATTCCTTTTTTATTCAGTCTGGTATTTATAATTACTTTTAATACAATACGTCAATTTACTTAACTCTTGTTTGTACCTTAATGGTTTGTGTTTTCATCGATTAGCAAAAATATTGGAATAACTTATTGAGAAAGAAATTCTTATGCCTGAAGTATTGCGAACGGGAGAAAATTAGAGATGAATATTAATATTAGAATATAAACGTTGAAAAAACTGAGTTGGCGTTTTTTGTTTCTGTTTGCTGATCAGCACATTAAGCAGATTTATGTTATGCTTGTTTAAAGTTAAATGCCAAATGCCGTTGTAATTATCGGTTTTATAGATTATTCTGGTTGAAATACAATGTGTACTTTTTAAAAAATATACTCACCCTAATTACTATTGCATCACAATCGTCCCTCTCTGTGTGTACAGAGGCAGGGTCAGAAAGATTATAAAACGAATATTTTTTCATATACTACAGATCAACTTTTGACAACTTCCAAATAAAAATAATTAAACAAACACCTTAATTGTTAGTACAAACAATAGAGAACAGGACAGCAGCACAGAAATGGTATTTTAATTTGCAACTTACAGATGAAAAGCCCCCTCCGTTCAACAAAAGCTATTATGTATTTAGCAACAAGTTTTGCAAAAGGAATAGTTTGACGGAACAATGCATTTTTTTTACCGCTTTCTAAACGGGTTTGTTAACCATTGCCGAAACAAGGAACTTCTTCTTTTTGAAACAGATAACACCTTATTAACCGGATGTTTTATTTCTACATTCAGCGTTGCATTTTCTTTCACATAAATTTTATTGATTATTTGGTATGAAACAATAAACTGCCTGTTAATGCGAAAATGCATGTGCCCTAACATCTTCTCCAATTCATTAAGTGTGTGGGAAACCAAAAAAGTGTCATCAGCTGTAGTTATAAACCGATATCTGTCTTCGGCATAAGCAATAACAATATCATCAACCTTAACCGGTAAAATTTCGTCGCGTACATACACCAGTATATGAAAACATTTCTCGCCGAAATTATTAATTGCCTCAGTGTTATTACTTAATTCTGCATCGTTTTTGCACGCACAAGTCACCTCTTCTTTTCTAGTAAATGATGCTTTTGTACAGTCGTCCATAAATTATAAATTTTATTTGATTTTAGTGTTTCTGTAATTTTGCTTGCAAAAAGGTTTGCAAATAGTGCAACTAAATATTAGTTAAAAATCTTTAACACCTTTAAACTTTCAAATACTCAAAAACCACTTACAGACTGTTGTTTATCAATAAAAAAACTAAGACCTCTTTTATTTAACTACTTATTTAACAATTTTAGAATTTTGTATTACTCTATTAATTAAGGACATTGTCAAAATATTTATTTCTAAACAGTACTCAAATTCGTGTCAATAGCTTAATTATGTAAGCCATTATTAAAACAGGCAAACAAATGGGTGAACCTTATTTTATATTTTTCACATTTGGCTCAATTTCAAACTGAATGTCATAAACAATACTACCATTAGTAGTTGTTTTTATTGAGAAATTTGTTCCGGAAGGAACTGACCTCATATTTAATCGTTTCAATTGTGTAGAATCTACTTTTGCATAATAGTCTCCGGGAGGTAATCCCAGGAATGTAAAACCGCCATCTTTTTCGCTTAATGTTGAGGCAACAAATTTTCCATTGGTACGGTAAAAATTTACAATTATTCTCCCTTGTCCTTTTGTTTTCTTTCCATCGTTAAAAAAAACCCAGCCATTCACTTCTCCCATTGGCAACACCGGAATGTATATTTTTTTGAATTGATTTGGATCGGTATATACCCGAATCTTTTTCTTTTTTAATTGCCATGATATTTGTTCCAACTCTTTATCATCAAGAGTAATTAAATAACTGGTATAAGGTTCTAATCCGGTAATCCTTATTATTGAATCTTTATTGTGGCTTACTATTCTTCCACCACTCATTTTTACGGCTACTCCTTTTGCAAATGGTTCGCCATCATCTTTTTCGCTATTATGATTTATGTCGATAAATGCCACCACAGCAATACCACTACGCCCGGTAGCATACCTGGTATCGGCATGAATAAAACCATTCCCGCTTCCGAAAGCTAAGCTTCCCCGTGCTCCCTGGGTCGACAAATATTCATTGTTAGCAATGCGCCAATTAGAGTTAACCTGCGAAAACGCAAAATTCCAGCGAAATGCAGCCTCAATGCTACGATATGAAAAGCCAATATTTCGTTCGGCAGAAATAGATAAATAACCTGAGTGCAATATCTTTTTTTCAATCCCTGCCTTTACTGATGTTATACTTTTTTGCGCAATATCCCATTGTCCCTGTACCCTGCCTGTAAGTCCACGACTGAACCTTACCCCTAATCCAACATTGCTGTAAATGTATGGGTTACCGCCTCTAATCCAGTTGGTGTAGGTACTTATGTTTGTATTTATTTTTCCGAAAAATGAGGACAATGTTACATTGCCTGTGTTAAAAGTGAGATTTTTATACACATTTTGTTTTAACGACCAGCGTGTATATCCATTAAAAGAAGAAAAATTGAAAGGAACAGACAGTTCGGCACTACGCTCTTCAAGGTAATTAAGTTTGATAGCCTTTTGGTTTTCGGTATAACGTCTGTAATTGAGTTCAAACATCGACCCGGATGCTAATCTATAGCTTGCAAGTATTTTTGTACGAACTCCATGAGCATATTCGCCTGCTACCAAAAAATTCTGAAAAGGAGCAATAAAGGCCGAAACAAATGAAATTTTGCTACCGCTGGTAATTGATGAAAGATATTCAAGTCCTCCCCCAAGTGTTAAAAACCTATTCACTCCGTATTTTATTTCTGCCCGAGCAAAATTCGAATGTTTAACATCCATAACAACTCCGGAAGTTAAAGTGTACTCGATTTCGCCTGATGGTAAAAAATTAAAAGGAACGCTTATTGTTTTTTTTTCTGTACGCTCTTCGCCGTAAGGACCATAAAATTTTAACATCACGTCTGACGCTCCGTAAACCAATGGCACATCGAAAGAATAAAAGCCAGATGCATCTGCAGTTTGGTAATCTACAATTACATTGTTAACATACAATTCAACAGTCCATCCTGGCTCAGTATAGTCACTAATGGTATATTCTCCAAAAGAACGCCGATATGTAGTTGATGCATTGGTAATACTTATTCCCACCATTGGATCGTAAACAGATGCAATACCCAAAGTACTGATTTTCCCTAACCGGATTTGCTTTGCAGCTTTTGACTGGTTATTCACCCACCGCCAATAATATTCCTGACTGCGACTGTTAAAACCACTATTAGACGAATAATTTAACCTGAAATTGGTTTCGCCCCCAAATAACTCGGCGCCTAGTGCCAACCATACTCTGGTATCGCTGCTTTGCGAGTTGCTTTGCATTGAATTTATAGCCCAATCCAGCATTCCAAATCTGGAAATATGATGCTTAGAATTTATGGTTGTATCTGCTATTTCATCCCCCTTAAGATGGTTCATGTTTTTCCGGAACTGAGCAAGCCGTATTTCCCGAATTGCAGGAACTTCGAAGTCAGGCTTAATCTCCAACATAAGATTCCGAAAATTAAATTCGCAATGCAAACCAAATATTTCACCTAAAAGCTGATGATCGAGATACAAGCCAAATTCGGTTTTAATTAATTCGGTATCCTTTAATTGATAGGATTTTCCATGTACAAGAATCTGTTTTTTTGTATTGTCAATCAAATATTTTTCATCTTCATTAACAATGAAGCCTGAAAGTGAATCTAAATTTGCAGAGGCCTCTACTTTAATGTGCAGAAACATTAAAACCTCGGCCATCGGCAAAAATATTTTTTTTGTGTTAGAGTTGTAGAGTGGCTCCATATTCATTGCACCAACTCCTTGTATCCTTACATTAACTGGTATTTCCTCATATCTTATGGTTTGCCCCAAAAGCCCTTTTTGAAAAGGAGACAGCAGTGCAAATAAAAATATCAAAAATCGCCAGCCGGCAAAGCGGGTATTTTTGATGAAATATAAAAATTGTTTAGTTTGATATAAATAATTATTTATTTGCAATTTACTGAGCCTGAAATAAGGTTCTATTCCTGAATAAAAACAACACTAAAACTACCAACATAATCACCAGATGGGTTAGACGATACACTGCCAACATTGAGCGTTGCGCCTATTTTAACCGGATTTATAAATGGATGAGCCGATGTTGTAACAAAATAATTGCCGGATTTGTCTGTCGTAAATTCTGTAATCATCATATTCTCACCACTTCCAACCTTGTATAGCATTGCCGAAGAAGGAAACGAGATATGTACAATCCTACCGGGAATAAGCCTTACATCGAAAATAGCAGGTGTCCCTGGCGATAGTGCCACACCTGTTATAGAACCAGTAGTAGTTCTGTTTCCATCGGGGCTAACTACTACCGTTCCTCCTGAAGATCCGCCATAAAAGCTGCCAAAACTTAATTCCTGAGCACTATAAACATTCAACTTGTTAGGGGGCGGAAACGGCGATTGCGCGCACGAATGTCTGTAAAAAAATAAAAAACAGATTACGGGGAGGATAATACGGCAAAACCTTGTTAAGAAAAGCAACATTGGCTGCTTTAGGTATGTTACAAACTCCTTACCAAATGCCATTTTGCTTATTTTAAATCCAACTCTGTTTCATCAAATATTTTTGCTTTTGTTTCACTCGAACTACCGTAACGAACAAGTAATTTACCCCTGGAAAAGTCAACTTCTTCAGGGACATTGAGCGGCATTGAGAAACGCCGTAACGAATTGGGTGTATATACTGCAATCCCTCTCACGGTGCCCACTACAAAATGTTTTCCTCCGGGACTTATGTATTCAACATTCAAATCTCCGTAAACAGATTGTTCGCCTTCCCTGTTTATTACAAGTGTTAGCTCTGGCATTTGTTGGTTTTCTCCTTTATGAACAAATACATCGCTTAATACAACTGATGAAGCGATATCGCCAACTCGTACAATAACCGGAATAGATATTCCAAAAATCGGAGTTAGTTTTATCCCAATTGTATTATTGTCAGAAACAGTCTCTTCTTCACCTAGTGGTTTTTCTTTTGGAACCGCTCTGAAATATAAATGAGAACGGTATTCACCATTCTCCATGTTGGGTGTACGTCTTAACTGTAAACGAACAACCTGCGATTCTCCAGGAGCAAGCTCTACCGACCGGGGGAAAAAACGCACATAAGAATCGGCAAACTTTTGGCCGGTCAATGGTTCTGTAACCTCTTCAAAACTCCCGTCATCGGTCATATTGTATTGTAAAAATGAAATCGAATAATAAGCTGTATCCTGTCCTGAATTCACCAATGTAATTTCATCACGTTGCTTATTCCCTTCCAGGACTATACGCTGAGGAGTTATTAGTAAATTTCCTTGTGCCATGCTATAAAAAGAAAAGAGCACACTAAAAACAGAAAAAAACAATATGCTTCTGAAATAAAAGAGAAATTTAAATTGTTTAATCTTGACTATTTCTTCTATTTTTTTCATAGAGATTGATTTTGTAAGGTAATTCATATTGTATGCGTAACTTATTTTTCCGAATACTTAGAAACCACACTTTATAAATAATTTTCTTTAAAGACTAAGGTAATTTTTTTTAACGTTCATTTTTTGAAGTTTTACCTCTTAAGTATTTTTTGAGTAGTGCCAGAATTGTGTAAAAAGGTCGTTTTAGATTATGTTTGTCACACATGCACAACCATTTAAAACAGAGCACATATGCCTCATTATAAACGCCAAATAAAAACAAAGGCACAGCATAAAGCACAGATATGCTTCCCCTTTTTAGTACTTAGTGTAAATATTTAATTGCACAACATAATCTTTAAAAGATAAAACTCAAAAGTCAAGAAAAAACAGCGTCTTTCTTTTTACACTTCTCGATTATTGTAATCAAAAGACGGAAGAAAGGTTACTTAAATAGTCACATGTTTGTACGATTATCTTACATATATTTTTTTTCAATATTCATTGTTTTAATTCTAAACATTGAAGATGTTAGCGGACAAACATGGAGGTGGACAGGAAATTTAAATAATAACTGGAATGCAGCCAATAATTGGAATCGTCAAAGCATCCCTCCTGACAACTCCACAGTTGTGATCGGGTATACTCCTTCGGGTATATACCCCGAACTTGAAACTGATGTTTCTGTTTCAAGTATTACAATAAGTGATTGGAATGGCGGAGAATTAACTGTTACCAACGGTGCAACGCTTACCGTAAACAGAAGCCTTGATATTCAAGGCTACGGTGAGTTAATTCTTGATAATGGCACCCTTCAATTTAACGGTAATGGAAGCAAGTCGCAGGATATAAATATGGCCTATGGCAATACCTCTATTCGAATTATCAACTCGGGAGCATTTAATTCACCAAATAGTGAGCTTCAGGTAAACGGCGAATTGACACTGGAAAGCGGAACCTTAAACCTGGGAAATGGCTTTATTTTACCATCAGGGAAGTTTTTTAATGTAACCGAGGGAAATATTAATATTTATGGCGAAACTTCAATTAGTGGAACCATTAACGGAGGCGTAGGAAACTTTGTCTTTGATGGAAGCGCTTCAGATAATGATCATAAAGTAACCATTAGTGGTGGTGGGCACTTCTATATGGCACCTTCTTCTTCTGACAATCAATCTTTAGATTGCCCTGAACAAGTTTCCACCCCACCTGAATTTTCCGGTGGAACGGTGGACTTTATCACTCCCTGCAATATTAAATCTTCGGGTTACTTTTATGGAGGAAATTCCTATGTTACTTTTTATAAATCAGTTACTCCCGGCGGAACCGCAGTTATTGAAACACACAACGGCACGCTTCTGTTTAAAGGAGATTTAACAGTTGGCAGTTCTGCCGTAAATATTACCTGTGAAGGCACAATTAAGGTTGAGGGAAATACAACTTTAGAATCCTCCGGCTATATAAATGCCGTTAGAGGGAATATCTATTTTGAAGGGAATGTGAGAACGGAAAATAGCAGTGGTACTATTAATGCAGGGGCAAGTACAATTGTTTTTAGCGGGAGTAGCTTTGAAAATGAAGGTAATTTTAATGCTGAAACAAGTACATTTATTTTTGCAGGAGATGGAAGCCAGGTAATTAGCACATATGATTGGCGCCCCGGCAATACCTTTCACAATGTAATCGTTGAGGAAAATGCGGATGTTCAATCAACTCAAAATCTCGTAATTTCAAATGATTTGGAAGTGGCCGGAAACGGAAGTCTGACTGTATCCTCCGGGAATACACTTGAAGTAGATGGCTCTATTAGTGGAGATGGGAACATTAATATAGACCAACCGTTTATACTTTCTATTCTTATTAACTCCGGCAATTCAATAACCGCTGTTTTTAATGGGGCATTGGACCCTGTCTCATCTCAAAACGAAAACAATTATCGCATTGAAAATGAAGCCGGAAATGTTATTGATTATCCATCAAACCCAACACTCGGAGGGGAAAATAATAACGAGGTAACCTTAAGCCTGGGTTTCGATATTGTACAAGGTACTAAGTATTATCTGGTGGTAAACAACATTAAAAACATTAATAATAAAACCATAAGCAGTAATACCACAAGATTATTCTTTCAAACAGAACCTGCAAATCTGTGGCGATGGACAGGCACAATTGATTCCGACTGGGAAAAGCCAGAAAACTGGGAAAAGAATAAGCTTCCCCAAACTGATTCACATGTTCTGATACCCGTAACATCCAATAACCCGATAATTTCATCGCAGGGAAATGAGATTTATGAACTTGAAATAAAAACAAGCGCATTATTAACTATAAGTTCAACAGCAAATCTTACTGTTGATGGGGCTATTCTTAACGAGGCAGCGGAAGCTGGTTTGATTGTGGAGTCAAATGCCAATGGTACCGGTTCGCTTATCCAGTTTAACAATTCCGTTGCTGCTACTTTTCAACGGTATATTTCAGGAGAACCCCAGGCATGGCAAATGATTTCTTCGCCTGTGGAAAACCAGGAGATATCAGGCGATTTTACCCCCACAGGTGGGAGCGATGCTTATGGAGACAATACCCGATATGATTTTTATGCATGGTATGAGCCGGATACGTCATGGGTATATTTATTGAATAACGATCAACCTCCAACGTGGTTAACCTGCAACGGGAGTAATAATTTTTTATCCGGCCGGGGCTATCTCATTTCTTATAAAGACACGCACCCAACAAAAACATTTCAGGGAGATCTTAATAACGGGCCAATTTCTATCCATTTAGATAAAACGGCGGGCATTGGTAACGAATTTGGTTTTAATCTTGTTGGAAACCCTTATTCTTCTTCTGTTGATTGGAAATCTTCAGCATGGGAAAGGAGCGCCTTGGTTGATAACGGTGGAGGTTACGATATCTGGATTTGGAGTGCTACAAACATGAATTACGGGGTATATAATTCTGCATCAAATTCAGATTATGGGACACTGGGGGTTTCCCGTTATATAGCTCCCTCACAGGGATTTTTTGTAAAAGCGGGCCAGCCCGGGGAACTTTCAATGGATAATTCTGTCAGGGTTCATGCAGGTGCTGGTAATTGGTTGAAAAATGCAAGTAGCGATCAAAATAAAATTATTATTAGCATCGAATCGTTGGAAGGTTACGGCAAAGATGAAGTTTCTCTGGAATTTGGGCATAATGAGTCGTTAATTGGTACTTCAAAAAAGTTTAGTTTTCTACCTTCTTCTCCTAGTTTATATTTACGGGATGAAGAAAACTTCTATTCAATTCGCTTGCTTGGAGAAAAAGAGCATTATCCGGTTCTTCCTATCTGTTTTAAAGCCGGAGAAAGTGGAAATTATAATCTTTCTGTAACCTTTAATTCTAATGCATTTGATGTTCTTAATTTATACGATAGAGTAACTGGCGAATGGTATGATTTAAAGAAGAATACAACATATTCTTTCTATGCTGATGGTAAAGACAACGCAAATCGTTTTATAGTACAGTTTATCTCCGGTAATTTTGCTGATCCAATTGAACAACTTCCTATTCTTCTTTATTCAAAACGAAACTATTTAATTGCGGATTTACGGCTTATTGAAGGCAAATACAAATGTGATATATTTAACCTTACAGGGCAAAAACTTATGACAAAAACTTTATTTGGAAAACAGATTTCCAGCGTAGAGGTTTCTTCAGTAAATACGATTGTGATTGTGCAAATAACAGGCCAGGGGGGAAGAATGGTTGCAAAGGTTCCGTTAGTTCATTGATTTCTATAGCTCATAACACAAAAATCTTTCAAAATTGTAAAAGACATTGCTCCTTCGGTTTGATTTTTCCAGAAGTTGATTATTCTATCCTCTACTTTACAACTTCATTTTTTAATATTATCAGTTCAGGTTAACCGTATCAATTATAAGAAAACGTTATTTCAAACGAGCCGGTATAAACTCCAACAGGATTTTCATAGACTGTACCAACATTTAGAGTGGCTCCAATTTTTATTAGGCATAAACCTTCATTAAGCGCAGCAACATTGCTCAAGGGAAGATTTGAAATCCATTCGCTTACATACATTGTTTTTCCACTTTCCTGGTGCGTTAAAACTGCCTTTTCATTGGGCAGTTTAATCGAAAAGGTAGAACCAGCGTCTCCTTCCATAAGAAATTGTCCTGAAGTATAGTTCCCTTCCTCAGCAATTATTTCCCCTCTCGTAAGACGCTGTCCATCTGGAGAAATAGTAATAGAACCACCAGCTGTACCAGTAATAAAACGCCCAAAGTTAAGAGGCTGATTTTCGGTTGCTGCCACTCCCTGAATCACTTCAGCAAAGATTTGTGCTGAAACACTTTTTTGTGCTTGTACTTTTCCCGATAGAAGGAGAAATAAAAAAAGGATAAAGCTAAAATAACGATACATACATTGTTTATTAAAACAAATTAATACCACCAAAAAACATGCATGATGTTTTTTGGTGGTAATAACATCCTAATTGTATGCAACTGTAACAGGAAATGATCCTGTATATGTTCCCGTAGCCTGATTAGCATTCACATTCAGTGTTGCACCAACATTAAAAATTTCTTTTCCTGTGTCATTTGATAAAGTTCCACTAGCATTATGAGAAAAGCCAACAAGTTCCATTGGATCCCCACCTGTCATGGTTAACTCAATAACATTGTCGCTTGGCAAGGTAATAGAATAGGTTGCACTCAGCTCTCCTTCAACTGTAAAAATAGCTGCCTGACGACTCCCTTCATTTCCTGTAGGTGCCGTAATTCCAGAATAAGTAGCAGAAGATGTACCATCAGATGAAACTGTAATGGTTCCTCCAGCAGCACTCGCAATTATATTACCAAAAAGCAAATTTTGATCATTTGTAATGCTAATCACCTTAATAATATTTGCACTGGCTGTAGCATTAGCTGTTGCTTCCGGGTTTTGAGCACTTACTCTTTGTGTTGCAACTATAATAATCAAAAGATTAAAAAATAAAAATACGAGATTTTTCATGATTTTGCATTTTTAATTAAAAATATTATTTAATTGATTTTTCTGGCGACAAACTTAATGCAAAGCAACTATTTCGGGCAAATTACCAACTACTTAAAAACTACTCAAAAGCTAATAAACTGACAAAGGAAATGCTTTGGGGGGTAAAATCTGACCAAAATAAATATCTGAGAGGAAAAGACTTTTTCGTGTTTTTAAAAGCCGAAACCCGTATACGAATAAATGTATGAGATGTGGTAAATAAATCAATAAATGCGAGTAGTATAATCCAACAGCACTACCCAGCTAAAAATTAAGTTATTTATCAGCAATTATTATGATTGTAACGCAACACTAAAAAAAAATATATTATTGATGATTAATATCGTTATGAATTGTAACGTTTTCTTTAAACTGACTCAACCTCATGACTTTGAATACGTCACAATCGTCCAGCTATAAGCGTAGAGAGGAAGAAGAGGGAGAGTCAGAAAGATTATAAAACGAACATATTTTCATCTCGTTATAATTTAAAATTTTCAACGGTATTCGATGGAACTCGCTTATAATTATTCTCCTGTGTGCGAAAGCCTTTACATGCTCGTTTCATACTATAGGTTAACTTTTGACAACTTTGTAATATGTTTTTAGAATAAGCCCTGATAACGAATAAGTTGTTTCTCTGATGTAGTTATAGTATGACATAAAGGGAGCTTTTTTCTTTTTAATCTTTCATCCCATTTCTAATATCGAATTGCTTTATTATCCGTGTGTAATTTGAAGAATTAAAATTAAAATTTGTCCTCTTGTTTTTTGGTAATTACCTAGTTTGGTGTCAAAACAATATTTTTATATTTGCCGCTCAAATAACGAAATACAAAAGTAGACAACAAAAAGCTATTGTAGTACTCAGGCGTTTTATAACATGTTAAACTTTTTGTTTATGAGCATGTTATATTTAATACAGTTCATCTTTATATTGAATTAACAACTAAAAATATGTTGAGCACTCGGACATGTATATTGGGGGGAATTATTTTAATTGTGTTGGTGGGATGTATAAAAAATGATATCAATCCGAAAGATGAAAGTATACAAGATTGTTTGACAAAAGTTGAGGAAATTGTGAGAAAAAATCCTCGTCAGGCAATTTCCCTTCTGTTATCATGTGATTCTGTTGCCAGAGAAGGAGAAATAGGCAGGGAACTAATATTTAAGATACAAATGAACCTTGCTAGGGCTTACCGAAGAACCCGGGATATTGACTCCGTTCGCTATTATATCAATAAAGGAAATGATTACAGGCTAAAAGCAAAAGACGATGCTGTTTTTTACTACGAAACTGGGCTACTCTTTATGCTGCTCGAACAGGTTGATTCTGCTATGTATTACTATGACCGTTCTTTAGAGATATTCACGAAGTTGAACAACAGAAAATCAATGGCCTCTGTAAATTACGACATGGCAACACTGTTATCCTACAGGGGACAAAAAGCAGAGGCGATTAATAAATATTTAGCGAGTATTGAATACTCTAAAAATGTTTCCGATTACTTTGGTGTTGCCGGGGCATATATTAATATTGCTGGTATTATGAAGGATATTGGCAATTTTGAATTAGCAAAAGACTATGCATCTCAAGCTATGACAGTAGCAAAAAAGCATGAGTTAAAACAGTCCTATAGGATTATTTATGCACGGCTTGGAGGTATATATATGGATTTAGAGCAACCAGACTCGTCACTCCATTACTTAAATCTCTCCTTAAAAAATACTACGGAGTTAAACTCATATAACAAAATGATTACATTCCACAATATGGCACTTACCTATAGTAAGATGGATTCGGTGGAGAACGCTATCATATTTTTCAAGAAGTCTTTATCGCTGGCAAAAGAGTTAAGGCACGAATTTGGTATAACCACCAATCAATTTAACCTTACAAGTATTCAATTATATTCTAATCAACAAAATAACAATGATTCAATTATCAGCGAACTTAAGAGTTATGAAAATGTACTTGTCCAAAGCACCCAGCTATCAGTGATACACGATTTTTACAATGCCCTATCATATGCTTACAGCAAAAAAGGAGAATATGAAATTGCCACGGAATTACACGAAAAATCTGATTCCATCTATATATCAAATCAGAATAATTTGCTTCAGGAAAAAATTCTTTTCATAGAAAACGATTATCAGTCAAAGCTTAAAGATGAAGAAATAAGAACAAAAGAAAAGCTACTGGTTAAAAACAAAGCAATATTGCGAATTATTTTACTTGCATCCTTGCTAGTGATTTTTTTTATAGCTTATCAAGTGAGACAGCATCGAAAACAAAATATTCTGCTAAGAAAGATAAACCGATTAATTATCAAGGATAAAGAAAATGCAGAAAATACAGTTATGATGCAGAGAAAAGAATTGACATCCAAACTACTAATTCTTTCGCACAACAGAGAACTATTTAGAAACATCAAACAACAAATTTCTATTGTCTTTAATAATAAGGAAGAAGTGAAGATAAAAGATTTTGCACCTATTTTTAGAGATATTGATAAAAAATCAAATGAAAGTTATTGGGACGATTTCTATTCCCGCTTTAATGAGTTGCAATATAATTTTATGAAAGAGCTAACATTTCGGCATAAAAACCTGACTCCCAGCGAATTAAGAATGTGCGCTTTATTGCGGTTAAACCTTTCTACAAAAGACATCGCAAACATAACAAATAGAAGTATCAGGACTGTTGAAAATATTCGTTACAGTATTAGGAAAAAAATGGATTTACAGGAAAAAGAAAGCCTGACAGCATATATTCTTTCCCTTTAGTTATTATTATGAATATCCGTTTTATGGCATATTTAATATTGGCACGTCATGCTGAATTTGCTTCAGCATCATTCGTGTCTGACAATCAGTTGTTTGAAAGGAATGCTTTGAAACAGGCTCAAGGAGACGCCTTGATTATGATTGATTGCGGACATTCAGATTGTTATTTTTCAAATCAGTCCGTTTAAAATAAATAAAGAGTATTTTAGATTTATTTTTTCTTGTTCACAAAATACAAAGCCTTAAAAACTTGACTAACAAACAAGAGTGTTAGTATATTTATACCACATTAAGCGCGGGTTAATCTATTTTGTAAAACATACTTAATGTTTGAAATTGATTTATTTATCGTTGAACTGTCTTACTCTGGAAACTATATTAGTAAAAGGTACTTTTTATTTCAGAAATAATCCCACATCTTCTAATTCTTCAAATTCAAAAGTTGGGTAAATCTCTGATGAATTTATAAAGCTTGTTAAATACCTGCAGTGCAGTTCTTCGTAATTTAAAGTAATATTTTGATTTTTAATATAAAATAAAACAAACTATTAAATACAAATATACTTGGACATTTGCGGTAATTCGTAAAACAAAAACATAAGAGGCTGATAATATTCAAATACGCTTTTACAAACAACCTGACATATAATAAATAACTGACAAGCAGTAGCCTAATATTATAAGGGTAAAACAATATAATTACACGAATACAAAAAAGTACAACATTCACTGGTTCCTATTAAAAATTTAATAGTTTGATCATGAAAGTTATATACAAAAAAGTTGATTTTTTCAGAAGCATCTTCAGAATGTCAGGCAATAAAAACAACTATTCTCTGGTGCTTCTTATTCAACAGAAAAAACAAGAAAGTACTGTTTTTTCGACAAAGCTTTCTATACTAATCGGATTGTTTATATTATTCACTATCGGTTTTTCTATTGCTTGTAATTTCCTTAATATAAGTGTTTCCAAATTTCTGGGAATTCCGATACAAATCTTGAATAATATCAAAGAATTTGTTTTTTTTTCTATTGCGCTTGTTATTATTATTTTTAAGATATCTGAATGTTGCTATAATATATTTTCAGTATTTCTTTCGCTAGTTGTTATTCTAGCAGGTACAATTTATGTCTTCAGGGCTTCATCTGTTCAAAATTATTTTGGTGGCGTATATATTTTACTTGGGGTAAGTATCTTACTATATAGCTTATGTAAAAACAAAAACAGCGAAATACCTCAGATTATTTCCCTGTTTCTGGCAGCAACTTTATTCTTGTTAATGATAGGCAGTTTATTAAAGCATGTTAGATTATTAACAGTTTTGCACATGCCAGACATTTTGTTTTCTGTTCTCGTTCTAACTTATACTATCAGTTACTCCGTTCTGTTATTGAATCCAATAAATTCATTATTAATGCAAATTGCCCGTAGAAGAATCGATGACAAAAAAGTCATTATACTTAATATTGTACTTTTCTTAATTCCAATTAGCCTTTGGGCAATCGACTTGGCATCCTACTACAACAACTTTGGATACAATGGAATATTCATCTCCGTGATCGTGCCATATATTTTAAGTTGCATCATTCTTTTCATTTGGATAATAACCTTAGAAATTGTTAATCTGAAGTTTTTAACCCACGGAATAACCGATGATTTTATCTTGGTTGAAGGCAGCGTTATTCCGATTTTGGGCCATGGAGTGATAAGTTAGCTAGTAATCATATAACATGGAGTGATAAAATGCATGAAATATCAGAGGTTGACAAAAATATGAAGTATAGAATTTATAGATATAAGTTGATTGCAGTGATGTTTTACTCCAAATAGATTTATACATGTAAAACACAAAAAGATGAAAGAAACAACGACTATTAACGAAAGAGATAAAGTGAGGAATAATCATTTGTTTACCCCATCTGCATTATCTTATGTTCTAATAAATAAACACAGACCGTCGTTATTTTTAGCTTTCATATCAATTGCTGGTGGGTTACTTGTAATTGCCGGCTGGTTCTTCGATTGGCCATTAATAAAAAGCCTGAGCCCCCGTTTTGTGTCGATGAAATTTAATACGGCGCTCTGCTTCTTGTTTTCCGGGCTGGCGGTATTCATTTTTAGTTTTTCGAAAGAAAAATATTATAAGTATGCCCGGTTGCTGGCAGGTTTAACAAGCATTATTGGGGTTTTAACCCTCCTGGAGTATTCGTTTCAGATAAACTTTGGAATTGACCAGATGTTTGTTCGCGAGGCCGAAGGCGCTGTTGATACTTTTTCGCCGGGGCGCATGGCCTTTAATACAGCAGTTGGGTTTTTATTGGTGGGTATTAGCCTTATTATCAATGATTTTAGAGCCTGGTTCGCCACTGTTGCTTCACAGTTAATATCATTGGTTGTTACTTTTATTTCAATGTTCTCAACTTTGGGTTATGTGCTTAGTATTCCCGAATTATTTCGTTTTCCGGGTTTCTCAGGTATGGCTTTACATACATCGGTTCTTTTTTTTACGGTTAGCCTGGGTACTTTATTTCTCTATCCTCACAAAGGGGTTTTATCGGTTATTTTTATGAAAAACCTTGGCGGTTATATGTCTCGCAGGCTATTGCCTTTACTCATGATCATCCCCTTTTTATATATCTGGTTGCAACTGGAATGGATTACAGGAGGCTTTTTTCGAAGTATATTGGCTTTACAACTTTTATCGGCTGGTATTATTGGTGTTTTCATTTTTATGGTTTGGAAAATCGCAAACAGGGTTGGCAAGCTCGAAGAAGACTATATGAAAGCGCTCGAAAATATCAGCGAGGCAAACGAACGTTTTACTCTTGCGGTAAAAGCGTCTGATTTAGGT
Organism: uncultured Sunxiuqinia sp.; assembly: GCF_963678245.1. NCBI lineage: Bacteria > Pseudomonadati > Bacteroidota > Bacteroidia > Marinilabiliales > Prolixibacteraceae > Sunxiuqinia > uncultured Sunxiuqinia sp. The sequence continues at coordinate 185,034 of NZ_OY782772.1, read as the reverse complement.
GTTTGGGATTGGCATATCGAAAGCGATACTATTTTTTGGAATAAAAACATGTTTGCATTTTACGGGATTGAAGAAAAAGGCGGAGAAGATATCCGAAAAATATGGATAGACTTTTTTCACCCCGAGGATAGGGAAGAACAACAAGCATTAGCTCAGGATGCTGTAGCTTATGGTAGAAACTACGAGGCTGAATACCGGATTATCCGGGTAGATGGTTCTGTGCGCTACCTGAAGAACATTGGAGAAGTATTGCGTGACCAGGCAAACGAGCCTTACCGGATAACCGGGATTACTTTTGATATGACAGAACAGAGGCAGGTACAAAAGGAATTAGAGGAAAATGAAAAGAAATACAGGTACCTGTTTGACGAAAACCCGGTTCCGATATGGATTATTGATGAAAGGGATTTGACTTTTCTGGAAGTTAACAGCTCGGCAGTTAAACATTATGGGTACACTGAATACGAATTTCATAGAATGACCTATAAGGATATTCGTCCGAAAGAAGATGTTGATTTATTAGTGAGAATGTTAAGAACAGGGGATATATCGAAGCACCAGGGTGTTTGGCGTCATTTAAAAAGAAACGGAGAGATTATGCATGTTGATGTAAAGGGCCATAAAATTAATTATTCAGGCAAACCGGCGCGTTTGGTTATTTGTAATGACGTTACCTTGCAAAAGGAGGCGGAAATAAAAGCCAGGTTACTGAGCAAAGAATTAGAAGAACGTGTAAAAGAAAGGACACAAGAATTATTCGAGTCCAATAAAGAGCTGGAGTCATTTGCCTACTCGGTTTCGCATGATCTGCGGGCGCCTTTGCGTCATGTAATCGGGTTTGCGCAAAAACTGGAACGACACCTACAGTACACCGGCAGCTCATCAGAAACAGACCGGCTGATGACCAAAATAAAAGATTCAGCGACTAAACTCGGGCAACTCATCGATGAGCTGCTTACCTTTTCCAGACTGGGCAGAGCCGATGTTAATAAAAGCCAGATACGCATGGAACAGATTGTCCACGAGGTAATCAATGACTATACCATTCAATATGCAAAGGAAAAGGTGGACTGGAATATTCAGGAACTACCCGAAATAGAAGCAGATGCTGTTTTGTTAAAGTCAGTTTATCAAAACCTGATTAATAATTCGCTAAAGTTTTCGAATAAAAAAGAGAAAATACGTATTGATGTAGGTTACGAAGAAAATGATAAAGCATACATCTTTTTTGTAAAAGACAATGGAGCCGGTTTTAGCATGGAATATGCCGACAAACTGTTCGGTGTTTTTCAGCGCTTACACAAAAGCGAAGACTTTTCAGGTACGGGGATCGGACTAGCTATTGTGCGACGGATAATAAAGAAACATGGAGGTGAAACCTGGGCCGAAGGGCAAGAAGGTAATGGAGCAACTTTTTATTTTTCAGTACCAAAATAATTAGAAATTAACCAATAAATAATTTAATTATGGAGATACGATTAAGACATGTTCTGGTTGTTGAGGATAGTGAAAACGACCTTGAATTAATGCTTGATGTTCTAGAAGAACATAAGCTTGCCAACAAGATTGCTGTAGCACGAGATGGAGAAGAAGCTCTTGCTTATATCTTTAAATCAGGAAAATGGAAAGACCGTGAATCAGGTAATCCAACCCTTGTTCTTTTAGATTTGAAACTTCCGAAAAAAAACGGGCTGGAAGTGTTGAAAGAAATAAGAGGGAATAAATTAACTGCTAACATCCCTGTTGTTATCCTTACATCATCGAAAGAGGAACAGGATGTTTATGAAGGCTATCGTTTAGGAACCAATGCATATGTGGTTAAACCCGTAGGTTTTGAAGATTTTGCCCGGGCTGTAAAAACACTGGGAATATTTTGGGCATTGATTAATCAACCGCCCGGCAATAAGTAATATAAATTGAAAAACTGGTGATTATGGAAACAATAAAAATAGTACATGTTGAAGACTGTCCATCAGATTCAGAATTAATCGTGTCGGAAATAAAACAAAACGAAATAAACATTGACTACACACGGGTAACAACAGAGGATGAACTTATGAACGCCCTAAACAAGGAATATCCTGATATTATACTGGCAGATTATCAACTACCAAATTATAATGGAAAAAAGGCACTTAAAACCTGTGCCAGCTTATATCCTGATATTCCTTTTATTGTCATTTCAGGCACACTTGGCGAGGAACGAGCTGTCGAATTATTAAAATACGGAGCCTCCGATTATATCTTAAAGCAAAATCTTACAAGGTTAGTTCCGGCCATCAAATATGCCCTGAATCAAAAAAAATTGGTTTTGGATAATAGGAAAGCTGAAATAAAACTGATGCAAAGTGAAAGAAAATACCGTAATATTTTTGAAACGATTCAGGATGTATTTTGCAGGACAGATTTAACTGGTAAAATACTTGTAATTAGTCCATCAATATATCGTTTAACCGGATACACACATTCCGAGATGTTAAACAAAAATATTCTTGCTCTGTATGAAGATCAGGAGGTGTTTAATAAAAAAATGGAGCTTCTAAAAAAACAGGGCGAAATTTGGGACTTTGAAACAGTTAGCAAATGTAAGGACGGAGCCCACAAATACATATCCATAAATGCGCATCTTTTTTATGACGATAAGGATCAGCCTTGCGGAATAGAAAGTATTGTAAGGGATATTAGTACGCGGAAGAAAGTCGAGAAAGAGCTGATTGCTGCTAAAGAGCGAGCCGAAGAAAGTGATCGTTTGAAATCTGCTTTTCTGGCAAACATTAGTCATGAGATTAGAACACCAATGAACGGAATAATGGGTTTTGCAAATCTTCTAAAAGATAATAGTCTGGAAGGGAAAGATAAGAGGTTGTATCTCGGTATGATTCAGGAATCTGGTGATAGAATGCTTAATTTAATTGATCAGATTATTTATATTTCTAAAATTGATGCTGGGGAGGCACATCTTAATTTATCAACATTTAATTTAAACAAATACATAAAGCAACTGTTTCTGTTTTTTTCCCTAATGGCAAAAAAGAAAGGTTTGGAATTGTTTTATCACCAGGCACACAAAGATGATTTGGCAATGATATGCACAGATAAAGAAAAACTGGATACGATATTAATAAATCTATTAACAAATGCTCTAAAATACACTCATGAAGGTAAAGTAGAATATGGCTATCGGAAAATTGATGATAGCATTGAATTTTTTGTTGAGGATACTGGTATTGGTATCGCAAAAGAGCAGCAGCAAGTTATCTTTAACCGCTTTTATCAGGTTGAACAGGATTATTCCCGAAAATACGAGGGAGCAGGGTTGGGGCTTTCTATCTGTAAAGCATATATTGATATGCTCGATGGGCATATAAGTGTAAAATCTGATTTGGGAAAAGGAGCTGAGTTTTTCTTTTCGATTCCTAATTTAACTAAAACTCTCTCCAGGAAAAGTGAGGTTATTGTATGATTGATGTTGTATATAAATTTTGTAAAATAATATATTGAATATTATGACGTTTGTAGTTTTTTGATAATTTTTTCGCTTGTTCTTTCTGCTTTTGTAATTTGTGCGAACCATTGAATAATGAAGGCTGGAGATTCAGATAATAATTAATATGTCCGGTATAAGTATACAGCTGATTTAAAAGAAGAAAATCGTAACAGAGGGTGAAATTTTTTCGCTACCAAAGTTTTCAATCTATTATAAACTACTCTTTTATTTTGAGAACTAACTCTAAGATTTTGTTGTAAAAAGCACCGTTCCATACGAAAACCGTCCACTCTCCGGCACAAGTAGTAAAATCTTGTCATTAGCTTTCAGTTTTCCCGAATTATTTAAATCATCGAGAGCAGCAAAGATGAAAGCAGAAGCGATATATGCCACCGAAATTTGCCTCTCACAGGGCGTTCCCATTGAAAGTGTCAGCCGGATGTTAGGACACCGTGATTTACGTTCCACCCAGATTTATGCCAAAATTACCAACGATAAAATTGCCGAAGATATTCACAAGGCAGAATCCCGTATCGATAGTAAATTTCAATCAACAGTCATATAAACCAAAAGAATTTTCAATAATGAAAACAAGCAATAAAGCAAACTATAAACGGAGTACGTTCGCTATACTTTTCTATATCAACAAATCCAAAATAAAAAAGAATGGTTTATGCCCTGTAATGGGGCGTATAACCATTGACGGGAAGATTACACAATTCAGCACAAAAACAGCTATTAATCCCGGGGACTGGGATGCCAAAAACGGAAAAGCAACAGGTAAAACAAAAGAAACCCTTGTCCTGAACCGGAAACTAGACAAATTACAAACCGAAATACAAAGCCATTATTCCCGGATGGTCCTGGAAGATGGCAATATAACCGCAGAAGAGGTAAGAAATGCGTTGAACGATATCGGAAAGAAAGCAACCGGCCTGCTTGAACTGTTCCAGGAGCATAACGAGGAGTTTAAGCTCCGGGTAGGCGTTAACCGGGTGAAAGTAACCTCTGAGTATTAATGCCATTCGTACCGAATACTTGAAGCATTTTTGAAACTTCGTTACAACACAAACGATATTGTACTGTATCAACTAAACCACAGGTTTATTGATGCGTATGATTTTTACCTGCGGGTGGATACGGAAATGACAGCAAACACGGTACTAAACCATATTATCCCGCTTCGGAAAATCATCCGCCGGGCAATTAGCCAGGACACCTTAAAGCGTGACCCGTTTGCCAACTATGTTCCCGAAAACCACTAAAGCAATGGCGGCATCTGATAATGGATGAATTTCAAAAACTGCTGAACACGCCAATAGCAGAAAAACACCTTGAATATACACGGTATATGTTCCTGTTTGGCTGTTTCACGGGTTGGCTGTATGTTGATATGAAAAACCTCTCGGAAAAGCATCTAAGAAAAGACGAGAACTGACCCACCATGGGACGCCACACGTATGCAACACAGGTTTGCCTTTCGCGCAGGATGTCCCTATTGAAACACTTAGTAAAGTGATGGGGCACCGGTCTAAACAAACCACACATATTTATGCCAAAATTACCAATCAAAAAGTGAATAAGGATATGAAAATTCTGTCCAGCCGGTTAAGAAATAACAATGAGCTACAGGAGGAAGCTATTTTGGATTTTAGGCATAATCAATATTATTCCACAAAAGCGAAAGAAAGATTATATTTTCACCTACGAAACAGAATGAAAAGAGTTGAAACAAGTAACTTTACGGTATTGGATTTTATAATTTCTAAATGTAGAATAGGTTATTATGGATTATAAATACAATCAGGAAATTAAAAATGTATCCAGAGAAAAACTTATAAAGCATGCTATCAAATCTCTAACAACCAAATATAAAGCAATCTTATTTACTAACAAAAGAACATCTCTCAAAAATAGCAGACCACTTTAATTTCCTGTTATTTAGCACTAAAGAGTGGAATGAGTTAGATTTTGATTTTCAGAATCAATACAATTGGCTTTTTGGGGGAGGAAAGGGAAATTGGTCTAAATTTTATGATAGTAATTGCAAACTCAAATCTGTTAATGATTTAAAGGTTTTATACCTGGTCGGACCTGAACCATATAATGATATCAATGTATTATGCAGTAATGGTATCCGGCTGGAAAATATTTGGGCTATCGAATCAGATAAAGCAACTTATCAAAATGCCATTAAATCTTTAGTTAATGCAGGCATTCAAATTAAAATCCACAGAGGAAATCTTCAGAATTTTTTGAATTAACAAATCATGAATTTGATATCATTTATATTGATGCATGTTCACCAATATTATCCCCTCAAGAATCTCCACTTGATACTTTAAAGCAAATATTTCTCAATAAAAGATTATCAGGCTTATCTGCGCTAATTACAAACTTTGCAGAACCGGGGGACAATTATAATTGGGGTGAAATTCTTGCCGCATGGTTTGCAACAAGGGATTCTCTTGATAATCCTGCTCCTGATGATGAATTTGGAGGCATACCCAAAAAAACAGAATTTTACAGGGAATACTGCCAATTTATTAATTCTCCCGGATAACAGAAATACTATCCCTATTCCTGTTGTATGTAAAGACTGTTTCTAACCAAAGCAAAACCTGAGAACCCGCTTTTCCTTCCATTTTTACATATCGGTATTTTAGGTCGTTATCTTTTAGTTGATTGTTATTTCTAAGTTGCCAAATATTGCCGCCCAATGAAAATAAAATAACTAATGCCATTATAATAATAGTAATGGCTGTTTTACTTCTCCTAAAATCCACAATAAAAACATGTTCCTTACGAATGGACATATTTAGTGGAGTTTGCAACTGGCCAACCTTTTCATTAAGTGAAACAATCATTGTTTTTAAGTCAGTCAATATGGTATCAACTTTGTCATTGACTTTCCCCAGAGAATAGGCCGCAACCAGTGCCTGAATATTCTGCAATTCTTTTATTTGCTCCAGAGAAAATTGTTTTTGACTTACTCGGTCACGTATTTCGTGCATCAAAACGACGATTTCTTCTGTTTCAAAGTTGGACTTTGCTTGGTTATCTGAAATTCCACCTTTACTTAATTGCTCTATCTTTTGTTTTAATTCTTCAAACAAAGTATAAACTGCCGAAGAATCCATTTTGCTTGTACCCATTATTGTTAATTTTGCTGTTTACAATCTGCGCCCTTTCTTCCTTCGTTTTTTCTTTAGGGCTTCCTGTCTTAAATATTCGGCATAATCTTCATCATAACCAGATGACGGATTCAGTATGTCGAACAGACCTCCCAAAGAAGAAACCGTTGCTCCTACAGCAGAAGAAAAACCCTCATTATTGCCCTGACTGTTTTGGTGTGCCGATTCTCGTTGAATTCGCATTGACCGGTCATTTTGCTGAAGTTGATAACTAATTTTAGAATAGCTAAATGCCCTGTCAATTTTTGAACCGTTGAATACATATCCGTTTTTACCAAATCGTACTCCCTGGATTTTATCTGTACTTCCGTTTTTTCGCAATTCAACGGTAACTCCAGATTTTCGAAGTTTGGCATCCAGTTCTTTCCAGTTTCGACATTCAGGAATCACGGTTTGAAGTACCCGGTATATCTCATATTTAGTTTTATCCGGTTCTTTGAGCCGGTGTTCTTTCACATTTTCCTTGCCCGATGCAATATAAAGGCCATGTTTTTTCGTCAGTTCCATACAAATCTTTGTATTGCGCAGCTTTTCGTTTTTATCAGAAATCCGGTTCCCTTCATTGTCAATCCTGTTTATCACCAGGTGGATGTGCGGATGGTCAGTGTCATGATGCCGGACAATAATGTACTGTGTATTTTTGTACCCCATTTTCTCTATATATTCATAAGCAACACCAACCATAAATTTGTCTGTTAACCTGTCTTTGTCCTGTACTGAAAAATCAAGTGAGATATGCGCCACCGGCTTTGAGATTTTGGGTTTCAGTTTACTCTGGGCAATAAAGCTTTGAATGACGGATGCTTTGTCTTTTAAACGTACCCCTTCGGCAAAAAGCAAACGGGCATTCTTTTTATCCAGTACATAGTTTACCGCTCCCTTAAAACCACGCCCCTGGACAATTTTAGCAATCATCTTCTATGAGTTTAATTATTCTGTCCAGGCGTTCATTCATAAAAAGACAATGATTGTGCACTTCAATATATCCGGCGGCATTCGCTGTGCGCGCAATTTGATTGACATTATTGGCCATACCGGAAAGCTGGCGGATGTGTCCCATCAGTTCCGGGGTAAGACGCTGTTTCACCATGGAGGAACGGATGCACTGACGAATAAATTCGCTGCGGTTAATCCCTGCCAACCCAGCTTTAGCTTTCAGCGAATAGTATTCTTCGGTAGCCATTTTTACGGTTATTTTATAAGTCTTCTTTTCGGAAGGCTTCTTGGCTGGCCTGCCATTGATGTTTCTGTTTTTTATCGTTTTCATACAACTATAGTTTAAGCAATTAGTGAGACCGGCGGGATGGTTTTGCCTCGCAGAGCAAGGTTTCGGTCAGCCCGAAACACAAACTTGCTCCCCGCAACGAACAGGCCTGTTCCGTTAAAAAAGTAAGTCATAGCACTAAACAGACTTACTCTACTGGCTTTACAACTTTTTCCAGTTTTCAACATCCTCATGATAAAGCTCCAAATGGTGCCGTGCAAGGTTCTCAATAAAGCCCGAAACGCTCATTCTACGACCTCCCAACTTTCGGACGATTTCATCCAGCCGGTCCCGTATCTCCCGGCTGACAAAAACCGGTTTGCGGTCTTCCAATTTTGGAATCTGTAAAAAGGTTTCTCTGTATTGCTCCAATGATTCTTTACGCTGTTTGCTGCCGGTTCGCTTTGGCGTGACTGTTTCAGACTCATGTGAACCTGTTAGTATTGCTTCTTTTCTGTTTTCAGTGATAATTTCATTGTTTTCGGTGCCAGGGGCTTCGTTTTTGTCTTTCCAGCCATCTGGCATCCAGTCCTGCATGGTTTGTTCTTTGTGCTTACTGTCTTTAGTGTGTTTACTATCCATAGAATATGATATTTAAATTGTGAGTATTATAGTTTCGGCTTGTGCCGTGAGCTTTGTATCGGGTGTAAATAAACGGTGAATAGTCGGGACAGCGCTTCCACCGGGTTCAGTTGAACCGGACTGCCCTGTATTTCTTTTTCACCGGCACAACAGGGTGTTTAAACTACACCGTGTCGCACAACTGAAGAAGCAGAAACTACCGGACATTCTGTGTTGCGTTTGGCGAAAGGTGTAATTGTAATGAAGGCACTTACCACATCCTGCAGGGAAAGTGATTTTACAGGAAATAGCGTTTGGGCAGAATACACAAAACTGCATGGACAGACAATCCCTACCATATCGAAGACACACACTACCTCTTGTTTGCAAATTCATTGCAGTGGTTGTAATTCTGTTTTAATTCGTGAGAAAAAGTAGAAACCAATAAAAATAAATGTCATGGAAATAGTTAATATCGATGCTGAAACATTTGAAAAAATGCTTTCAAAGCTGGAAAGTTTTACTGAACGTATGGAGCACCTTTACCGTCTGCATGGCTCACGGGAAATGAGCGAGTGGCTGGACAACCAGGATGTATGCCTGCTGCTGAAAATATCCCCGAGGACTTTACAAACGCTCCGCGATAACGGAACGCTTGCCTTTTCACGGATCAACCACAAAATCTACTACAAACCCGAAGATGTGGAAAAAATACTTCCGGTAGTAGAGGACAAACGTAGATTGGCTGCTTTTTACGGGAAACAGATTTGAGTAGAGATATTTTGAATATGAACAATAATAAATCAGGATTATGAGCAATCAGTTAATCACACAGGAGAATAATGAGAGGGTCAAATCATTTTTCGTTTCACTGAAACGCCTTTCGCGTATTATGGAACACTTGTTCGCGTCCAGGAAACCGGAACTCAACGGGGAGAGTTTTTATACGGACGAGGAGTTATCAAAAACGTTAAAAATTAGCCGAAGGAGTTTGCAGTACTACCGCAACCAGGGACGTATTCCCTACATCAAACTGGGCGGAAAGATTCTATATCGTACTTCCGATATTCAAAAAATGCTGGAAGATGGGTATCGGGAGATGTTCAAAAAGTAAATGTAGTTTCAGTACAGAAGAATCCCATTGATTATTCTCCCTTTTCAGACTGATAAACACTCCCGAACAGAAGGAGAATAAATAAGACAAGCTTTTTCGAGGGAATACAACCCGCAGGGTGGAGATTCCCAAAGAAAACCCGCAGGGCTTGAGCTTGGCGTTTTATTTCCTTCCGTTATTTTTGAATTCAGTTGAAAAAGGACAATAAAAAACGGCAGGCTAAAATTCGATACGGCCTGCCATTGTATAATTTTAGAAGAACAAAAACTATTGCTTTCTTTTCCGTTAACCTACATCTCGAACGTTTTTATTCCATTTTTCATTAATTCCCTACGTTCCATCAACCTGTCCATATCATTCGAAATCTTATCGTCAGTGACTTTTGCATAAACCTGCGTGCTGGAAATGTTGGTATGCCCCATCATTTTACTGATACTTTCGATGGGGACACCGGACGAAAGCATCAAAGTCCCGAATGAATGTCGTGCCATATGGTAGCTCAGGTTCTTTGTCCTTCCGATGATAAAGCCTATTTGGTGTATCTCCGGCCATATCATATCACGCTTTGGCAAAGGAAAAACAGGTTGCTTATCATCGCTTATGTTGTAAAGCGCGAGAATTTGTAAGGCCACGGGGTGCAGTGGTATAAAAGCTTCCACGGTGGTTTTTATCCTGTTTTGCCGGATATATACCCGTCCTTCAGAGGTTTTTCCAATGTGGCGGGGGTACAGGTTGCGGATATCAACATACGACAGCCCGGTAAACACAGAAAATATAAACGCCCTACGTGCCAATTCCTTCCGTTTGCCGGGCATTGGGTTTTCCATAATCCGTTGAAGTTCGTTCCTGCCAATGTGCCTGGGTTGGGGTGTGGCTTCCCTTTCATATTTAATATCATCAATTGGGTTTGCCCTTAATACCCCCTTGTCAACAGCAATGCAAATAAGCCTGTTCAACCACCGCAGGCAATGGTTTATATGACTTGCTTTGTAGCCCAAATCCTGTTTGAGAAAAGCTTTGAACGATTTACCAAACGCTTCTGTAATGTCGGCAAATAAAATATCGTCCATCCCCATTGAAGCAACAAAATCGCCCAGGTTTTTGTGGGTAACCTTCGAATGTCGGTACGAAGACATTGAGTTGATGGTTTTGGAACGGAGCCTCAGCCGTTCCCGTTCCACTTCCCCGGCCTGTAAAAGATTGGCCGCCAACATATCTGTTTTTGTGATGGTATTTTTGAGCAAAACGGCACTGACAACGCCCTGTTCCTTAATGATGTCTTCGTAAGTTTGCCCTACCCGGCACCGGAATTTCTTTAGCAAGTTGTTTTCCCGGTTAACCCCGATTTCCTGTTTTTTACTGTTCCAGTCTTCGGGACGGCAGTAAATTCCTGTGGTTACCGTGCTGTTTTTCCCGTCGATACTGATACGGCACATAACAGCCGTTGTCCCGTCAGTCTTTACTTTGCTGCGGTTGATGTAAAATAATATTGAAAATGTACTGCGCATATTGATTCTTTTTTTAGGTTGTGGTTAAAGTACCAGTTTTAAATCCCGGGTTATTTTAGCAAAATTGTCCATGTCTTCGAAAAGCTTTTTGGGGGTAACACGGGCATAAATTTGTGTGGTTTTAATATCCTTGTGGCCAAGCATCCGGCTGATGGTTTCAATAGGCACACCTGCTTCGAGCGTAATGAGCGAAGCAAATGAGTGCCTCCCCATGTGGTAGCTTAGTTCACCTCTCATCCCGATAAGGGCACGTATCCCTTGCAAGTTGCGGCACAATGTCGAATATTCAAGGTGGGGGAAAAGCGTAGCCCTTGCTTCATCTTTGTACTGTTCAATCAGTTCAATGGCTTCGGGCAGTAGTTTCACACGGGCAAGGGCACCGGTCTTTTTGCGTTGATATTTTAGCCACAAACCGCCATTGTCGTCTGTTTGCAGGTTTTCTTTGGTTATAGCTACAGCATCGATATATGCCGTCCCTGTATAGCAGGCAAACAGAAACAAATCACGGGTAAGGATGTGAGAATATTGGGTACCGGGGATAACCAGGTCGCGGATTTTTTCAAAATTTTCCCTGCTTAGGGACTTGGGCGTACTTAATTTGGGTTTAGGGACACTAAAGTGGGCAAAGTAATGTTTGTCCGAATGCCCTTCCTTGTACGCAATCTTGCAAATCTTTTTCAGGATACACAGGTAATGACGTTGGGTTTCGTTGCCCAGTTTCTTGTTTATTGCGATAAAATCCTGGTAATCGCGGATAAACTGTTCGGAAAGCTGTCCAAAGGCAAGGTCAGTAACATTGTATTCTTTTTTGATGAATTCGGCCAGGGTCCGGTGGGTGTAGATGTATTGTGTAAAAGTTTTCGGGGACCGGTCAACTCCGATACGCTTACGGAACCCATCGTTAAAACGGCCCATAAGCTGCAACAGGGTCATTTGTGTCCCCATGTTACCCTGGAACATGTTTTTTACGTCCGTGGCATCAAAGAGCTGTTTACGTCCTGCAAGCGTGTCGTATGCCGAATGGATGGCAAGGATAAGTTTCTCCAGCTTTGCATTGACCGTTACGGCCTCATGGCTTTTGCCGTTTAGTCGGCTTTCGCGTGGATTCCACAGTTTGGGGTTACAGGATAGTTTACAACTGAACTGTGCCATTGATCGGTTTAGGGTGATACGCCCCATAATGGCTGCTTTGCCCGCTTTGTTGGGGCTGCTCTTTTTCAGGTAGAGCAATACCTTGAATTTTTCAATTTTCATACACTTATTTTTTATGGGTAAAATTACCCGTTATATAAGCGCTCTTTGCTATGCAAAATATTGTGGATCAGTGAATACGGTTCCGGTTTGCATTTCTGTAACCTGCCCCAGATTACCAATCCGATTTTCGGTAACTGACCGGTTAACGTTTTGGTAACTGAAAGACTGCAATATTCTGCCAGAATCTGTTAATCCACAAAATGAAGAAAGAAGAAAAACTACTCATTTTAAACCTGTTACGTTCTATTCACACTACTCTGTTTTGTCTTGCTTTTGCTATGTTTCTTTACAAACCCAGCCATGACTTATACCACGTGTTAGCGTGTCGTGTTTTATATTTTTCGAAAAAGAGGTTCATTAATATTCTTTCTAAAATGTATTAAGTCAGCAAGTTTTATATTGTTTAACATTAGACCGTTATAACCACAATATTTCATAATCAAAGAGGTCGTTAATAAATGTAGTTTATAAACTATATGTTGAAGTTTATAATCTTCAGAATCTTCTTCATTTTCAAAAGGAATTCTACCATGAAGAAAATCGTTTCTCATATTTATACACCTTTTATCATCCTCGTTTAATGGTATATCTAATAACTGAAATGATAATAAAAAACTGTCTTTATTACCAACTTGATTAATTTGCTCAAGTTTTTTCAACACAGAAGATTTATTATTGAACTCGGATTGTTTTACCTTATTTATAACTTCTTTGAGTGCTTTGATAGTGTCACTTGCAGTCTTTTTCGATTTAAATGGATTTATGGTTTTTTCATTTTGCTCAATAATGATATTTTTCAGTGTTTCTAATGCTACTGAATAAGTAGAAGCCTTAATTTCTAAAGGATAATTAAAACTTTCAGTGATAATTCGAATAGACCGAAATAAGCGTAAATCATTCAAACTTTTATTTACAATTGTGCTAAATAAATTGGAGGAAATATGTGGAGTCTTAATATTCTCTTTTGATAAATGTGCAAATAGTTTAGGTTCTATGGCAGACATTCCATTGATGGAATCCTCTATTTTTTTGAATTTGAAACCTGTTGCTGTTTCGAAAGAATTATCCAAATATTGTATTATAGTCACTTCTGAACGAACTAAGCTTCCACTTAACATTGCAAAGCTATACAGTACTGCCAAAACTGTATTTTCAAAATCCATTGGAGCAATAGCATTAAGCGACTCAATGACTAAAGAATCAGTTTCATTTATTTTTGTATTATAAAAATTGAATTTGATTTCATTAATTTCTAGTGGGATGAAGCCAGCGACTCTAAAATATGACTCTGTTTTGAATGGAAGGCTATTAATGACCTCGAATGGTTTTTTAGAATTATCAGATAGAGGAAAAATTGCACGGAATATAGACTTTCTCCAGAAAGATTCGGATTGAATTTCTCTTATTATACCTGATGACTTAAAACCTTCTGCCAAATTAATAGAAACTGATGAGACGCCATCTGTAACATTTATCTTAAAGTCGTCTGAAACTAACTTAAAAGATTTTTGTAAACCGTATGATTCGTTTTGATATTTTACTGGGGGGCCGACAGGAAGTATTTCTCCTGTCGAGTATTTGAAACATTTTGTTCCTCTTTCCAATTCACAATCGATTGTGTTGATTGTTGGGTAACTACTTACAATCTTATAATTTCTTTTCTCATGAAGCTTTTGAAGAAACTCTTCGGTCTCTTTTATTTTCACAAGTACAGCATCTTCTTTAAGTTTATCAATATTATTCAATGTTTATCGTTTTTTTTAACATGTCTAGTCCTAGAATACGGCTACAGGTTAAACATTAATTTTAAGCTACATTTTTAAACACTGCGTTTGGTGTTTTATACCCTAAAGATAAATGAAGCCTTTTATTATTATATAGTTTAATAGCATTTTTTGTAGCACGTTTTGCATGGCTGGTTGAAAAGAAGCACTGGTCGAGATAGAACTCATCTTTTAAAATACCGTTAACTCTTTCAGCAACTGCGTTTTCATAACAATGATTTTCTTCTGTCATACTTATGTTTATTCCTTTTCTTTTTAACTCATTTACATACATATGGCTGCAATACTGCACCCCTCTGTCGGAGTGATGTATAAGTCCGGCCGCTGGTCTTGTATGCCACAGGGCCTTTTTGAGGGCCCGTAGGCATCCCGACAGCTCCAGGCTATCGCTGATGTCGTGTCCGATTATTTTCCGTGAATACAAGTCTGTAATCAGCGCTAAATAACAAAAGCCTTTTACGGTTCTGATGTATGTAATATCAGAAACCCATACTTGGTTTGGTTTTGTGATTTCCAACTCCTTGATAAGATTGTTGTATTTATGGAAATGGTGATATGAATTGGTTGTTTTAGCATACGCCCTTTTCCGTTTCACCAGCATATTATTCGCTCTGAGTATATTAAACAGAGAGTCCCTGCCAAGTTTAATCTGTTTGGCCTCAAAAGAGGGTTGTAGTGTTTCGTGTAGCTTACGTACGCCCACTCTGGGTTGCTCTTTGCGTTCTTCCTTTACAAGCTGTATTACTTGCGATTCAAGCGACTTGCAACGTTCCCAACGCTTAATGTATTTATAGAATGCATCGCGTTTTAGGTGGAATAGGGCACATACCTCCGACATGCTTGCTATACCCGTTTGTTTTGTTTTTGAGGAAGCTTTCATCAGGGCTTGATGTTTAAGTTTTTTTTTAGTTCCTCAACACTTTTGTAGCCTAAGTTTTCGGCAGCCACTTCCAAATAAGAATCTTGTACGAGCTTGTCTAAATCCTTTTTAATCAAGAGTTTTTTTAGCTGCTCGATTTCTTTTTGAAGTTCTTTTAAGCGGCTGATTTCATCTTTTGTTTGTACCATAATACGCGTATTCATTAAATCTTTGCGGTCATACTTTCGTATCCATTCATTGATTGTACTTGACTGTATCCCGTAAATCCGGGATAATTGTCTTTTTGAGTATTTACCCGTGCTAAGTTCGGCTAAAATTTTGAGTTTAAAACTCTCGCTGTAACGCCGTGTTACTCCATCATTTTTATACATATCTACTTTTTTAGTGTAGACATATTTTAGGACGACACAACATGCATGCTAACGGTTTGGCTATGTGGAGTGCGGGACTTTGAAATGCTTCACTGTCAGGCTGCCACTGAGCCAATTCGTTTATTCATATTTTTGTTTTTATAGCCAAGTCGTCAAAGACGAATTGGCGGTGTTGCAACGAAGAACTGCGGTTGAATTACCCGCTGAACCCCGCATTACATATAGCTTTTGTTAGCAGCTGTAATTTTATCTATCTGTCCATACCAAGCCCCCAAAAGTTGCTATCCATTTATTTCCATTTTTATCTACTGCCACTGAACAAACATAATCATGAGGAATAATTGAATTATGAGTATTGTAAACTTCCCATTTTTTCCCATCAAATCTTACCAATCCACCTTTATTAAGGCTCAACCAAATTATTTCATTTTCAAATTTGATGTCCCAAACAGTATTTGAAGGTAATTTTGAGTTTTTTGTAGTATAAACTGTCCATTCATCGTTCTTGTCAATTTTCACCAAACCCCCTTTACCTTTTACTTCATTTGTGCCAATCCAAATGTTTCCAAATGCATCTCCATTTACACAGTCAACACTGTTGCTTGGTAATGAGGAATTCTTCTTGTTTAGAACACTCCATTTTGAATTTTCTAATTTTGATATTCCAGAGTCCGTTGCAACCCATAATATATTATTATCATCTAAATAAACTTCTCTAACTTCATTTGAAGCTATGTCGCAATTGTCTGTGTTGAATGAAGTCCATTTACCATTATCATATTTAATTAAACCAATAGATGTTCCAAACCAAATTACTCCATTTTTATCGACAGAAATATCATGGACTGACTCTAGAGGAGAATTTGTCGTGTCATATTTTACCCATTTGTTCCCATCGTACATTATTATTTTTTGGAAAAATTTGACCCAAACTCTATTTTGTTTATCTACAGATAAATTTGTTGTCCAAGTATGTGTTTTGCCAGGCTTATTGATTGGTAGTCCTGAGTTTGCCACAGTTAAAGCTGTCCAATTATCACCATCTATTTTTACTAAACCATCGTCTGTACAATACCATATGATTCCATTACTGTCAATGTCAACTTCCCTTGACATGTTGTCAGGTAAAACAGAGTTACTTGAAGTATATAACTTCCAAGTTGATGATGTTTTTTTGTCAGTAATAACTTTGGGATTATTCTCTGTGTTCTGACTTTGAACATTTACAAATGTTCCTAAAATAAAAATCAGAATGATTAATGTTTTCTGCATTATGCTTGTCATTTTATTATAGCTGCTAACGGTCACTTGTATGTGGTCGGGCGGGATTTCTGGAAGAAATCGTGTCAGACCCGCAGGAAAGTGGGCGCAAGGTCTGACTTGTCAGACCGCTAAAACCCCCGCCTGCCATATACAATTCCTAAGTTTACATTTTCTTATCTTTTATCAATAAACAGAAAGAACGAAAGAGTGGAGTAAGGTTGAGTTACAATTTAGGCCATCAGAGCCTGTCAACAAAGATTATCACCACTCTTTTACTACTGCAATACGATCAGTTCTCTGGGCTAAAAGCCTGTTTTTAGGTTGCTATATTACCGTAGATTCGTTCTTTCATAATCTAATGGTTATGTATAAAAGTAAACATTTTATTGGAGTTGACATCTCAAAAGAGACATTCGATGTATGGGATTTATCAACAGGGCATCATTGTTACAGTAATGATTCAAAGGGTTTTCGCTTGTTTTACAAATTAATGAAGTCCAACACTCATTGCGTGATGGAATCAACCGGAAGTTATTACCAACAGCTTACCGTTTTCCTCTACCAAAAAGGGATTGAAGTTTCTGTGGTAAATCCTTTAACCATTAAACGTTTTATTCAGATGAAGCTGCAGCAGAATAAAACCGATAAGAGTGATGCTCGAATGATTGCATTGTTTGCTCAGGAACAACCACTTAAACAATGGATTCCGGAACCTGAATACATCGAAAAGAGTAAGCAGCTTCAGAAAGTTGTAGTGTTATATTTAAAGCAGAATACAGCCTTAAAGAACCATATCCAGGGACTGGAAAGCAGGGGTGTTAAAACGGGCAGGATTATCACTTCATTGAAACGTCAGCTACGTCATGTTAAGGATGAGATTGTCCTTTTGGAACAGGAGATTGAAGTGCTTATAAAACAATACGATGGTGATTTATTGAGCAATATAACTTCTATTCCCGGAGTGGGAGAAAAGACTGCGGTTTACCTGATAATTATGAGTAATGGCTTTCGGAACTTCGATAACTACCGTCAGGTATCCGCATTCTTTGGACTGGCTCCTACGGAACATACTTCAGGTACAAGTATAAACGGGCAGTCCCGAATCAGTAAACGGGGCAATCCGAATATGCGCAACCATTTGTTTATGTGCAGTTTTACAGCCAGTAAATGCAATCCTCAGTGCCATGCATTGTATCAACGAATTGTAAACAAAGGAAAGTCAAAAAAGCTAGCTTTAATTGCTGTATGCAACAAATTGGTCAAACAAGCTTTTGCCATTGCCAAATCAGGGATACCATACGATCCGGCCTATCGAAGTACCATCGTCGGTCAATAATTTTTCTTTGGGAACAGCCCCCAAAAAAACAGGGTGTTTTAAATCAAAAATTATGGGTTTTTATTTGTTTTTAAGCTCAGTTCTTCCTAATCCGACATTATACAATGCCATCTCGGTTTTGGAGTTTTGTCCATTTGAACAGTTTGAGAAAAGAAATACAGCTGTTATAAAAAGTAGTTTTAATTTAGTCACTGGTGTTTATTAATATTTTGCATAACAGCCTGTGGTATGAAACGTTGCGCATTTTGAAACACTTCCCTATCAAACCCCTAGACCGTTTATTAATAGCTATTTCTTTTACATTTAGCACTATCCGCGCAATGTTTTATGACCACTTGTTAGGCAACGTAACTCCATGTATTTTCATTTTAACTAAGTAGTGATTTTTATCTTTAAATAATAGCTTAGTTCTTTGATAATATCATAATTCAAAAACTTATGTCTATGGCACATAACTTAACGAAAGTTACTTATAACTAAGAATTTGTTTAATATTCCAATCCTTACTTGAAAATAACAGTAAAAAAAAGTTCGTAAAAACTCTTAAAGCGTAAGCAATAACCACTATTATAGCAAATACAATGACTGTGTTAAGTGGATACCATTTATTAAATGCATCTGTTATTATGTCAAATTGTACGATATAAATTTCATAAGTTAAAGATGATATAATAAAAACAATTGACCAGATTTTAAAATTTGCAATTCTCGAACACCAATTGTAACTAACAATTTTATATGAATAAAATAGAAAAAGTAATAAAGGAAAAACTGCAAATAATTGAATGTAATACCAGTTATCTGATTTTCCTTTTCCAAGAGATAATATTATGAAATACATTATAAAAGAGGTTGCACATAAAGTCAAATCAAATAATAGATTTCGAGTTTTTATTTTGTCCTTATATAAACCTATATTAACGCCTAACATCATTGAACTGAAGTAGCACACATAATGAAATGCATGATAAATTGACCCATTAACTTTAGGAGATATAAATATATAAAATGATGAAAATATGATAGATAAAACTAATATATGTTTTGAGTATTGGTTTAAATATTTAAGAATAAAATAAATTATCGAAAAACTAATAATAAAACACCTTACAAACCAATAATGCCCTGCAAATAGAAAATCATACCAACTAATTTCTTTCGAAAATAATAAGTTTGCAAAAACAAAGAATACAATTATTGTCGGCCATAATCTGATTATTTTCTTTCTTATCCAAATATCAAATCTTATAAATTTTCCATCGGTTGTCTTAATATTTGTAAGAAAAAAACCAGAAACAAAAAAAAACAAAGCATTTCCATGTACCCCCAATGTTGCAAAGCTTATATTGTGATCTTGATAGAGTGGAATAAAATGACTATTAGTTATCATTAATGCTGCAATAAATTTTAGAAGATCAATTCCATGATTACGTTTATACATAATTGTAATTCTTATTTTAGATTAGTGTTTCAAAATAATAGAGCGTGAAATAATGAATAAATTATTCTTAAATAAAATTTTTGATATAGTATTTGATAAATTATGAACGAAATAATGTCCGCCATTATGTCTAGTCCTAGAATACGGCTACAGGTTAAACATTAATTTTAAGCTACATTTTTAAACACTGCGTTTGGTGTTTTATACCCTAAAGATAAATGAAGCCTTTTATTATTATATAGTTTAATAGCATTTTTTGTAGCACGTTTTGCATGGCTGGTTGAAAAGAAGCACTGGTCGAGATAGAACTCATCTTTTAAAATGCCGTTAACTCTTTCAGCAACTGCGTTTTCATAACAATGATTTTCTTCTGTCATACTTATGTTTATTCCTTTTCTTTTTAACTCATTTACATACATATGACTGCAATATTGCACCCCTCTGTCGGAGTGATGTATAAGCCCGGCCGCTGGTCTTGTATACCACAGGGCCTTTTTGAGGGCCCGTAGGCATCCCGACAGCTCCAGGCTATCGCTGATGTCGTGTCCGATTATTTTCCGTGAATACAAGTCTGTAATCAGCGCTAAATAACAAAAGCCTTTAACGGTTCTGATGTATGTAATATCAGAAACCCATACCTGGTTTGGTTTTGTGATTTCCAACTCCTTGATAAGATTGTTGTATTTATGGAAATGGTGATATGAATTGGTTGTTTTAGCATACGCCCTTTTCCGTTTCACCAGCATATTATTCGCTCTGAGTATATTAAACAGAGAGTCCCTTCCAAGTTTAATCTGTTTGGCCTCAAAAGAGGGTTGCAGTGTTTCGTGTAGCTTACGTACGCCCACTCTGGGTTGCTCTTTCCGTTCTTCTTTTACAAGCTGTATTACTTGCGATTCAACTGATTTGTAGCGTTCCCAACGCTTAATGTATTTATAGAATGCATCGCGTTTTAGGTGGAATAGGGCACATACCTCCGACATGCTTGCTATACCCGTTTGTTTTGTTGTTGAGGTAGCTTTCATCAGGGCTTGATGTTTAAGTTTTTTTTTAGTTCCTCAACACTTTTGTAGCCTAAGTTTTCGGCAGCCACTTCCAAATACGAATCTTGTACGAGCTTGTCTAAATCCTTTTTAATCAAGAGTTTTTTTAGCTGCTCAATTTCTTTTTGAAGTTCTTTTAAGCGGCTGATCTCATCTTTTGTTTGTACCATAATACGCGTATTCATTAAATCTTTGCGGTCGTACTTTCGTACCCATTCATTGATTGTACTTGACTGTATCCCATAAATCCGGGATAATTGTCTTTTTGAGTATTTACCCGTGCTAAGTTCGGCTAAAATTTTGAGTTTAAAACTCTCGCTGTAACGCCGTGTTACTCTATCATTTTTATACATATCTACTTTTTTAGTGTAGACATATTTTAGGACGTCACACCTTCTTCATCAAACTTGTCATAAAGACTTTTAAATTTTTCAAGATTTTTCCCATAATTCCGAATATAAGTTAATATATCTTCATATCCTTTTTCGCTTAACGAACTAATCTTATCCTCAAAAACAGGGTCAAGAGTTCCTCCTGTTAAAAATGAATCAAGAGCAATTTCAATTTCTGTAATCATTTCATCTACAGTATATGTCTTCGCAGGGTATACAGTAATATCCTTTTCTGCATTTTCAGTAATATTTGCTTTTTTAACAGATTGAAGCGAACTTATTAAACTCGCTGTTTCTTCAATTTTACTTTTGTCTCTAAGAAATACTTTTAGATAAGGTTTCTCAAAAGCTTCTCGTTTTTCAGTAATAAAAAGTTTTGGCATGGAGTTATAGTTTTTTATTAATGGCTGAAGTTCAGATAAAAATGACTTTTCGTTTTTCAGCCACTTTTTTATAATTTTCACATACTTAACTTCATTATCAGAATAGTCAACAAGCAGTTGGTTTTGCCTAACTTTATGTTGTTCATTAAGTAAATCTATTTGATATTTAACTTTATCAGAAATTAGCCCATTAGATAACAACTTTGGAGTGTCAATTGCACCTAATAAATTCTTTGTGGAGTTGATTAAAATCTCAATAAGCTCACTCTGTGTCCTAATTTTCGCTTTCGTCAAACCTGTAAATCTATTATGATTAGGTTCATAAAGGAGCAGGTTGAAAGGCATTTTCCCTTTTAGTTGTTCTTTAAGTTTTTTGAAGAACGGAAGGTCAGGAAATGTTTTTAGCCATTTTTGAAATGTCGTATGTAAGATATTTAAATCAGTATTGACTTTCTTTCCTGGATTGTTAAGTTTTTCAATAAACTCTAATAGTTTTTCGCGCTTGTTTTCAGGTAATTCAAAATCTGTAGGTTCAGTATTCTTCAACCAATGTTCAAGGTTCGCTAAATACCTATCACCTCCAATATTTGGAACTCCAAAACTTTCAATTGAATATTCGATATAGTCGGTAATGTTTTTATACCATAAATCACTATCTAAATTTCTTGCAATAAAATTCTCTGTATAAGACAACTCATTAACAACCTTTATAGGCAAAAGCTTATAATTCTCTTTGTTAAACCAATATTTGGTTTTCAACTTTTTATGACTTGCACAACAATCAGGAAATTTAATCAACCATTCTTGAGTATGCTCAACTATACTTTTATGATATCCACAACAATTTGGAAAATTCTCTGGCGGTTCATATTCATCGTCAAAAGGCTTTGTGTCATATCCTAAACTCCAAATGTGTTCCCCATCAATTTCTACAAATGGTTTTGTTTTTAAGTCTTTAACGAACTTAACACTATCAGTTATGTCAATATTGTATTTACAATGCATCTCGGTTCGTTATAATAGCACACAACGGTAAATTGTATGTTGTCGGTGCGGATTTCGAAGAGCGTTTTTGTCGACCGACAAAAATGCTAGAGAAAGGAGCAGAGGCAACAAATACAGCAGCTCACCGTACTGCAATATACAAATTGTTACAAGCAGTTAATAAAAAACTGACTACAACTTATTTTATGCTTGGTAACTAAAAGTTGTGTGCAGGCGAGCTTTTTTGTTTGAATTTTATACTGACGTTTTTAAAATATTTACACTTAGCTCACAAAAACAAGTAGTTGATTCTAAAAAGCTAAAGTGCCACAGCAAATAAGTGTTGTTTGTTTATTTATCGATTAAAAGATTAAACAACCAAGAAAGAACTACGATTAAGAGCTTAAGAAAGCGCGGGGCGAACTTGTCCACAAGCACAAGGCAGTTTTTAGCTTTGATTGAAATTGCGGAATGAAGTTGCTCTTTGATTGGACTCGGTTTTAAGTTTATAAAAGGTGCCGAACATGAAATCGAGTAGGGCGACTTAATTTATTATTTGTAATTGGACTTGTCTTAAACGTAAACAATAATTTGTTTGCACCTAAAAGCAACAAAGTACTGAATAGAAACTGAATAAATGTTAGACCAAATTAAGTTGCTCGATATAGATTAAAAGTTGAAAAGAGCAATTTTTCCGACAAAACTTAGAGCAGCAATTACATGAAAAACTAATTGCTTGTAACGGAAAATTGTATGTTGTCGGTGCGGAATTCGAAGAGCGTTTTTGTCGACCGACAAAAATGCTAGAGAAAGGAGCAAAGGCAACAAATTTTAGCAGCTCACCGTACTGCAATATACAAATTGTTACAAGCAGTTAATAAAAAACTGCCTACAACTTATATTATGCTTGGTAACTATAAGTAGTGTGTTGGCGAGCTTTTTTGTTTGATTTTTTATACTGACGTTTTTAAAATATTTACACTTAGCTCGTAAAAACAAATAGTTGATTCTAAAAAGCTAAAGTGTCACAACAAATAAGTGTTGTTTGTTTATTTATCGACAATAAGATTAAACAACCAAGAAAGAACTACCATTAAGTGCTTAAGAAAGCGCGGGGCGAATGTGTCCACAAGTGCAAGGCAGTTTTTAGCTTTGAATGAAACTGCGGAATAAAGTTGCTCTTTAATTGAACTCGGATTTAAGTTTATAAAAAGTGCTGAACATGAAATAGAGTAGGGCGACTTAATTTATTATTTGTAATTGGACTTGTCTTAAACGTAAACAATAATTTGTTTTCACCTAAAAGCAACAAAGCACTAAATGTGAACTGAATAAATGTTAGGACAAATTAAGTTGCCCAACAAAGAATAAAAGTTGAAAAGAGCAATATCTCCGACAAAACTTAGAGCAGCAATTACATAAAAATCTAATTGCTTGTAACGGTTAACTGTATGTGATGTAGCCGATTGCGGGCTACTTTCCAGTCAAGCCGAGATAAAGTAAATGCGGGTGATGAACCTATAATTACCCACAGAACTGACTATGACATATACAGATTGTTAACGCCTGGCATTTTTTCATCTTAATCTTTTTAATAATTTAATCCAAAAGCCCAAAGAGGAATCACATTTAGATAACCATATTCGATGTCATCTTTTACTACAAATGATTTACCATCTTTTTCTATTTGGTTTTGTTGCTTATTTTTTCCTCCAACTTCAAAAGTGTAATTGTCAATTACAAAATCTGCTTTATTTGAAGATATAACTTCATTTTTTACTCGCATTTGATTGAAGAAAAAAGTCTCTCGAATGTTGCCTAGATTTGATTTATCTCCAACCAAGTTGAAAATGATATTTGTGTTATCCAAATAAACCTTATCAACTTTTCCTAATCCACGGATACCACTTGTTTCATTGCGTAACTGCCCAATAAGTCCTGCTTTTTCCATATATGAAAAATAATCATCTAAGGAATTCCGACTTACACTAATCATTTCTGATATCTTGGAGAAATTGGGTTTAAAAGGTACGCTTTCAGCAATAATGGAAAGCAATCGTTTAAGTTTTCGGCTTGTTCCTACATTTAAGTTTGCGTATTGTGGAATATCGGATTCTAATGTTTGTACGATGATTTGTCCTAAACGTAAATCTATTTCATCTTCAACTCCGAAAGGATAATATCCACGTTTTAAATAGTCATTAAACAATGGTAGGGGATGTTCTATATTTGGAAGTTTTATTTCGTTATTGATTATTTGATTTAAAGAGTAAACTTCTATTTGATAGTTATGAAATAGTTTCAAATATTCGCGAAACGAGAGTCCTTGTAATTTGTAAATTATCGCTCTGCGACTTAAATCAGCCGAACCTTTCAGTATGTCAAGTACAGAAGAACCAGTGAAGACCACTTTTAAGGTCGGAAAAGAATCATAAATGTTTTTTAATTCCCGAGACCAGTCTGTGTATTTATGTATTTCATCAATAAATAAATATTCTCCTGCATTTTTGTAAAAATTATCAGCTAAATCGAAAAGTCTGTTTTCACTAAAGTACATATCGTCAGCTGAAACATATAAAGCTATTTTGTTATCTAATTTTTCCTTGATATGTTGTAGAATCATTGTCGTTTTACCAACTCCGCGAGCACCAATAATTCCAACCATTCGACTTTCCCATGACACGTTCTCGTATAAATAACGTTTAAAATCGGTTGTTGTACTCTGCAAAAGTGTCTCAAATTTCTGATAAAGTGTTCTCATAATTTCTATGTACTATTTTCCGCAAAGATATAAAATGCACAACTAATTCAACAATTATTTTATTTATTGCTCATTTAAATGTGCAGAGTGTTGTTTTTCATGCTTGGCGTTAACGGTCACTTGCATGTGGTCGGGCGGGATTTCTGGAAGAAATCGTGTCAGACCCGCAGGAAAGTGGGCGCAAGGTCTGACTTGTCAGACCGCTAAAACCCCCGCCTGCCATATACAATTCCTAAGTTTACATTTTCTTATCTTTTATCAATAAACAGAAAGAACGAAAGAGTGGAGTAAGGTTGAGTTACAATTTAGGCCATCAGAGCCTGTCAACAAAGATTATCACCACTCTTTTACTACTGCAATACGATCAGTTCTCTGGGCTAAAAGCCTGTTTTTAGGTTGCTATATTACCGTAGATTCGTTCTTTCATAATCTAATGGTTATGTATAACCTAAGTTTACATTTTCTTATCTTTTATCAATAAACAGAAAGAACGAAAGAGTGGAGTAAGGTTGAGTTACAATTTAGGCCATCAGAGCCTGTCAACAAAGATTATCACCACTCTTTTACTACTGCAATACGATCAGTTCTCTGGGCTAAAAGCCTGTTTTTAGGTTGCTATATTACCGTAGATTCGTTCTTTCATAATCTAATGGTTATGTATAAAAGTAAACATTTTATTGGAGTTGACATCTCAAAAGAGACATTCGATGTATGGGATTTATCAACAGGGCATCATTGTTACAGTAATGATTCAAAGGGTTTTCGCTTGTTTTACAAATTAATGAAGTCCAACACTCATTGCGTGATGGAATCAACCGGAAGTTATTACCAACAGCTTGCCGTTTTCCTCTACCAAAAAGGGATTGAAGTTTCTGTGGTAAATCCTTTAACCATTAAACGTTTTATTCAGATGAAGCTGCAGCAGAATAAAACCGATAAGAGTGATGCTCGAATGATTGCATTGTTTGCACAGGAACAGCCACTTAAACAATGGATTCCGGAACCTGAATACATCGAAAAGAGTAAGCAGCTTCAGAAAGTTGTAGTGTTATATTTAAAGCAGAATACAGCCTTAAAGAACCATATCCAGGGACTGGAAAGCAGGGGTGTTAAAACGGGCAGGATTATCACTTCATTGAAACGTCAGCTACGTCATGTTAAGGATGAGATTGTCCTTTTGGAACAGGAGATTGAAGTGCTTATAAAACAATACGATGGTGATTTATTGAGCAATATAACTTCTATTCCCGGAGTGGGAAAAAAGACTGCAGTTTACCTGATAATTATGAGTAATGGCTTTCGGAACTTCGATAACTACCGTCAGGTATCCGCATTCTTTGGACTGGCTCCTACGGAACATACTTCAGGTACAAGTATAAACGGGCAGTCCCGAATCAGTAAACGGGGCAATCCGAATATGCGCAACCATTTGTTTATGTGCAGTTTTACAGCCAGTAAATGCAATCCTCAGTGCCATGCATTGTATCAACGAATTGTAAACAAAGGAAAGTCAAAAAAGCTAGCTTTAATTGCTGTATGCAACAAATTGGTCAAACAAGCTTTTGCCATTGCCAAATCAGGGATACCATACGATCCGGCCTATCGAAGTACCATCGTCGGTCAATAATTTTTCTTTGGGAACAGCCCCCAAAAAAACAGGGTGTTTTAAATCAAAAATTATGGGTTTTTATTTGTTTTTAAGCTCAGTTCTTTGTTACCAGTAGGGCTTTATATTTCATTTGATTTTAGACTTGGTAAATTTCCTAAAGTTGGTTTTTTGAATCTCGGTACGTTCAGAATCTTTCGTATAAGTTCTTCAAATTTTGTCCTAAACTCGTCATCTTTTGAGAAGTCAATAGAATATTTTGTCTTTAAGTAGCTTGGCATTGAGTCGGTAATCTTCTTATCATATTCTCTTACGATTGGAATAAACTTATTCTCTTTGCTTTTGTCGTAAAACTCTCCTGTTATAATTGTATTTTCAACTCCAACGCCGCCAGTCCTTTCATTTGCTTTTTGTGCATATTGTTTAGTACAAACTAAAATCACTTTATCTGAGTCTCGAATTCCACTTTCCATAAATTGGTGAAGGTCATTATTGTATTTGTCCAAATCCCATTCATCAATTAAAACGTCAATACCATTTTTAATTAATTCTGAAGCAAGTTTTAATACCCAAAATCGATGCTCTTCATTGTCCCAAGAATATGAAAAAAATATCACTGGATTTGTTAATCGCTTTTCAATTTGGGTGATAGTCTTTTCACTTTTTCTGTCAAATCCTTGATGTTTTAGTAGCCCCTCAAAATCATATGAAATTGAGAAGTTTATAGCTTCGGAAAACTCAATGAACAAGTTTAGAATGTTTAATTCAACATTCATTGCTCCATTTATTTTGATTTGTTTTTCCTCAAAATCAACGGCAACCAGAGTAAGGCGTTTTTTAGACTTGGCTAGACGATAAGAGATTTCTTTATAAACTCGCGCGATAAAAATATAGTTGTCAACTTTGTAGCCTTTGAATGTTGGCGATTTTGCAATAAAATCTTGGATTCTTTTACCTCCAATTGGCAACGTAGAATCAGATGGCTTTAGTAATAGTCTTTTATTATTTGCAAAATTTTTAAGTAGCATGGACCCCAGATATGTATGTCTAGCATATACCAAAACATCATTTTTGAACTTCTCTCGCAAAA
The DNA here is from genome assembly GCF_963678245.1 of uncultured Sunxiuqinia sp. Lineage (NCBI taxonomy): Bacteria > Pseudomonadati > Bacteroidota > Bacteroidia > Marinilabiliales > Prolixibacteraceae > Sunxiuqinia > uncultured Sunxiuqinia sp. Next base: position 157,318 of record NZ_OY782772.1, on the reverse strand, counting down.
AGGATTCAAAGTCATTTAAAAAGTCGTATATATCTTCCATGTATCTCGTTTTTTAGCCTTACTGGTAACGTTTAATTGTATGTTTCGTACCGGTTTGCGGGATGGCCCCTTTTCATAAAAAAGGGAAAAAATGCGCGGGAAACCGGCTCCGGGGAATTCCTGTCCCCGGTATGAAATATACAAGTTGTTATGGTTACGTATTTTATTTTTGTTTTTCTTCTTCTTCCAATAAAATACGGGCGTTTTGAATCCAGCCCGCTGCCCCTAAAAGCCACTTTAAAATACAGGGTATTAACTTTATATTCGTATAAGGATAGTTCACTGTATTGTCGGGTTTTTAAGCGGCTTATCCGTTTAAAATTTATTTTTTCTTTTTGCCCGTATAATATTTTAAACGGTTCGTTGATTCAAAATTTCCTTTAAAACTAATTATTTATTTTGAATTTATGTAAAATGTTCTCCCTGCTCATTCATTGAAAATCAGAAAGCTCGCGAAATAAAAGACTTGACTTTGTCATTTTTTTTCCCGAACTTCGCTTCAGTCGTTGCAGACGTTACTTACGTCAAGAAGCCAGCTTCAACGGTAACCGACCGTTACAACGACTGGGACAAATGCCTAAACCGGCATTTTTTTCTGTTTTCAATTCCTTCCCTAAGAACATTTTTAGCTTAAAAATCCCGTAATCGTGGCTTTTTTTGCTTCCTGGGTTCAATATGAACCATAACGTTGAGTGTATGGTGTCGTAAGGGATTGCGGGCTTCAAACTTATCAAGTTACCACCCAAAACTGATGCGGGTGATACCGCTCGAAAACCTCTGAAACCCTTATGCACTATACACATTGTTGACATTTCGTGCTTTTTTAATTTCTCAATAATTCTGATTTAATGATTTCAAGTCCTGATTCGGTCAATATTTTATTTAGCCCAATCAAACAATCAGTTCGTATTTTATTAAATTGGTCTGATATTCTGAAATCCAATATTTCTAAACATGTTGGATGTTCCCTTATATGCTTTTCTAATAATCCTTTCTGATAGATTATTCTTATACTGTCCAAATTGTCATAAATCGCCTTAATCGCGGCTTTCCACTCTTTTTTAGTTAATTTTTGATAATCATATGAAGTTGTCAGCAATTCGCCTCTTCTATTATGCAATCTACCTGTCATTATAGCTTCTTGAGTATCTTTTATAGCTTGAATAAAATCAACTCCGCTTTCTTCCATTCTTATTTCTCTGTGAAAAGCAGGTCTGGTAAATGCTTGTCTTAACATGGTCAAGATGTGAATATCTTTATCATACTTATGTATCTTCTCCAAATAGTCTTGATAATACCAATACATTAATTCGATATGATTTTCAATGTGTATCTGAATATCCTCCCAAAACCAAATGTCAACTGAAAATTTGCCAGCTTTTATTCTATCATGGTTTATTGCTCTAATCAAATCTTGAATTTTTGTATCCCTTGAAGATGTTGTTGCAAAAATGAACCTTTCTAACGAAGGATTTTTTATTGATTCAGAATTATTAATCTCTTCGTCAATTAGTTGTTTGGTCAATAAGCTATTTGTCAGCAAAACTCCATCAGAATCAGTTTGATTCTTTTTTTTACACTGAATTCCAGTAAACAACCTTTTATCATCATATCCATACAAATCAATTCCAGATTGTGATTGCCCTGGTCTGCCATAATTTTGCCATCCCTCTTGTCTCCAAATCACATCAACTACACCTCTAATCAGAGTTTCAAAATCTTGCCAATTCTGAAGTGGTAAAAATGTCAATTTCATATTTCCCATAGTTTCTATTTTGCAGGATGTCTTTTAGCATGAATGCCAACGGTCACTTGTATGTGGTCGGGCGGTCCCGATGCAATCGGGAGTGTCAGACCCGCAGGAAAGAGGGAACGAGGTCTGACTTGTCAGACCGCTAAAACCCCCGCCTGCCATGTACAACTTGTTAACGGCTGGTTTTTTATTCATGGTCAGTTTGTTAACAGTATAAAAATATCATTTTCCGAGCAAAAGTTTCAAATAACTACATCGCATTTTAATTTTTTTCTCAACCCCAAAGTCAAAGTTGCTTGTGGGTTGCAGGTAACCAACGGCGGTTTGCCCCGCCGAAACGTGAGTTTTGCCATTCCTGACTTATGCCGCTGGAGGAAAACTTGCGAGTACAAAACTGTCCGCCAATTTTTTTAATTCCAGCCCAGATAGCAACCGGCCCAGAAATCAAACTGTCAAATAACCACCGACTGTTCCTAAAAATGTGCTAGACATTCAGGCTGCAAAACAGTTTTGGGAAATTGTCAAACTGCGAAAATTGGCAATTGCACCAAACTTTACTTTGCAAGTTTTGTGACAGCAACTTTACAAGCGAGCGAAAAACCAAAGAACGAACGATTTAGATAACCACCAATTTATTTTTTTCAAACTTGCCGTTAACGGTGGTGGTATGAGGTCGTGGCGGTCAGACGAGAGTCTGACCAGTCCGACCGAAACTGAGGTTGGGACGAGATTCGACTTGTCGAATCCGCACAAACCCAGCCATGCCTTATACCACGTGTTAGCGTTTTGTGCTTTATTGTTTTTTTGTCATTAGTAAATGTTGTTTAATAATTCTACCCATCTTTTCAAGCATTTCATTTTTTACATCTGCACTTAATTGTCGTGTATGTATTACAAGTTTGGAATTATTTTTATTATGATGAGTAAAAAACCAATTGCCTTTATTAAAAATAAATCTTCCTTTTTCATTACCGTCATATTTTACATTAAATACATTGTCTATCTCCCTGATGTTATCATTGTTTTGGAAATAGTCAGAACATGCTAAAACAATAACAGGAAATTGCTGAATGAAATTTGACTTTTTAAAAAGTCTCTTGCGCGTATTCAATTCACTTTTATCTGCACCAGTAGTAGATTTATTTGGAGAATCATTAATCTCTGTAGTAAATACTGTTTTTAGAAAGTCGACATAGTATGATTTTGTCTGTTTGTCAAAAATGAAATCATTTAACTTCTGATATTTACTCCAAGTATTTTTCCCCCAATTTTTATATAATTTATTGTTTTTATCGACAGGATATTCAAGTACTTCACATGTATTCTTCTCAATATGATTTTTCCAGTCGCTAGCGTTACTATTGTACAATTTAATTGCTTCAAAATCTGCCGGATATATAGCCGATTCTTTACCTATGATTAGAATCTGAGCATTAGGATTTCCCGTTCCAATAAAATAATTATTAGTAACTCCATCGTTTACAAAATTCTTAAAATCATTGCTATACATAAGTTTTTAGGGTTATATTATTTCAAGATTTGAAAATTTCCTCTTATTGGTATATAAGATCTGTCTCATTCTATTCCCAAATTTGTCCTCAAACGTAAATATGAAATTTCTATCTCCATAAGTTGAATAATTTATTGACCTTTTTGTTGATGCTGAAAAGAAATTATCCATTTTTTCAAATGGATTTCCATATTTACCAAAAGTTCTTTCTTCTGTAGTAATAACTAAATTATAACAGTCTCCTCCAACATTGACGATATTCATATAATCTGATGAGCTCATTTCTGTTGTAAATCGTGGCTGGATTTGATATAGAAGTAAATTCTCTAAATGCTTTGTCTGCATTTTTAACTCATTAATAGCAATCGTCTTTTGTTTATCTTTTTGAGATAATTTAAATGTTTTCCATGAAAGCCAAGTGGCTATCAATGTCAAGATTATAGTGAATAATCCGGAAATTATTGTAGCCCAATGATCAGCTATTTGTAAATGATTCTCCATATTTTTAATAAATGCACTGTTTATTTCAGCATAAACGCTAACGGTTGGTGTATGTGGAATGCGGGATTAAAAGTGATGAACTTTCAAAACCGCACGGAGCCAATTCGTTTATTCAGTATTTCAAATTTTCCGTCAATCGTCAAAGACGAATTGGCGGTGTTGCAACAACGAGCCGCAGCCGCAAAAACCGCTGAAACCCGCATTACATATGACACTTTGTTACCAAACGTATTTTTCTTTTTATCATTTATTATCTTGATTTAAATAGAAATATTTTAATCTGATTTTATTAAGAAGAATAACATAAATAATTGTCAGAGGAATAGAAAAGATAATATTTGAAAGGATATCTGCCGGAGTAAATAGTCCACAAATAATTACAATAATTGCTGTGCCATAAACATTAAAACACCAATTGATTTGTTTTTTCTTTTCCACATTGTTGAAATACAATTTTATATTTCGAATTATTCCAATTGCAATTATCATTAACGATAGAAAAATCTCAGCTCCACTTAGTAACATATTTTAAATTTAGATTCTTTATTCTAATATTTCCTAAATATCTAATACAATAAATGAAATTAGGTATAATACCATTAATACAGATGCTGCTATACGTATAGTATTAAAAAGCCGTTTAGAAATCAATTCTTTAATACAAAAAGGTATAAATAGCACTGCCATTAAAGCATAAAAGATAAAATCACCATTTTTAAAATATGCAACAATTGCAAGTGAAATTAATATTGCTGATAGTGCAACCCAATAAAAATCAATCTTTTTCATATTGTTTGTTTTGCAATAAAACCGTTAAATCTTATTGAATTCTTAATTCGCAAATTATGTTTCAAATTATCATTATTTTAAATTAACCATTTCACAGCACTATAAATCACAAAACAAATTGGTATGATATAGGACAAATAATTCAAAGATTTTTTTAGTTTCCGATTCTTTATTTGCAATGCAACAAAAGTCAATAAATATCCAAATGATATTGATAAAATAATCAATCCAAGAAGATATTTGCTTTCTTGTTTTATTATTATCGAGATGCCAAATAGTAAAGTGGCAAGTGAATAAATTAAATGTTTGTACTTTAAATAAAATTTCATTTCAGTTATAATTTCATTGTTAATTTGTCATGAGCAACTCTTTTTCAATATGTTTGGTAACGGAAAATTGTAAGTTGTCGTTGCGGATTGCGGGTGATTGTCCGTCCGCAGGACGAAGACAATCATGCGGGAATCCGAGGCGACAACCTGCATTAACACCGCAATGCAATTTACAAAATGTTAGCGGTTGTTTTTTATTATTTTTTTTGTCTTAATGTCGTCAATTTTCCAAAGTTGATAATTTAGATTGTAAATAATTTTAAATGCTTTACAGCCATTTTCAATTAAATCTTCCCACCGCGTATCAAAACTCCATTTCATCTCAAACCAGCCAAGATCCATTTCATAATCTCTATCAAACTCACTCCGTTTTATGTTTTTTATATCATGTAAAAAATAGTTTTGTAATAATCGAAAGAGATTGCTTTTATGTGTATTGAAATATTTCTTTTCTTCTTTATTTAATCCTGAATTTTCAACAAATTTAAAGTCTCCATACTCTTGTAGTTTTAATAATGAAGTCCAAAAATCGTCTCCCATGTATTTAAAATTCTCAGGATAAGATACGTATGATTGAAGAACAAAATTGTCCTCATATACTCCCCAGTCAAATGTGTGATTAGTTTTTGTTGATTTAAGATAAATATTTTGTCCATAGACAATTTGACTGCATTTAGAGTCGTCCCATTTATCTTTAAATTGTCCGTATTTATAAAATGCATTTGCAAGATCAATTAGAAGTTCATTTGTATTATCAAAAATTTCGAATCGTTCTTCCATTGAATATCCATTATAATTCATCTCTTTGGCAATGTGAGCATTTAGAATTTCTTTCCACTTGTCAAACTTTACCATGTTTTCATTTATAATCTTATCAATTTCCATTATGCTTATCAATTTGGAATTGTTAATGTCTTTTCGCTGAGGGATTTAAATAACCGCTAACGGTTGGTACATGTTGCGGAGCGGATTTCGGAGAGCGTTCATGTCCGCTAGGACTGAACTGTGATGCGAGAATCCGCAGTTGCTAACCGCACCAACCCCGCTCTGAAATATGTACTTTGTTACCAGTAGTATTTATAATTTTTTCGTTATATCTGTTGGTTGAATTTCTGTATTCATTATTAAATATTTATCGTAATCAAGCACTATTTTATTTATAATGTTATCAAAGGTATTGAAGTCTATTTCATTAACCTTGTTAATTTTTAGATTCCTTAGTCGATTCTCATATTTGTCAGAATCAGGATGAAACATAAAAAGGCAAAAGTCTTTTGAAAGAGGCATGTATATTTCTGATTCAATTGGAATAATCCATTCGTATTTATTTTGTCTATTTAAATAAACGGGACTGTCGGTTGTTAACCAACCTATGCAACTAGATTCTTTAAGAATTACTTTTCTAAATTTTTTAAATAAAAATACAAGATGGTCCATTAAAATTCCAATAGCTGGATTTAATTGAAACTCAATTTTGAAACTATCTAATAATGCGGCTACATCTTCCTTATTCTGGGTGAACATTGTCATTTCTTTAATGAATTTATCCCTAGTGTCAGCATATGTTAATAGGTCAAAGATGAATGTTCTAAAAGGGGAGGTTCGACATAAAAAATTTGCAACAATATGATTTAAAAATCTTTCATCCTTAGATGTTAGTCTTTTTTGATTATGGAGATTTGAAATTATTGTCCGATAGTGATTCTCAATTATATTGCTCGTATTTTCAAAATGTCTTTTTATTTCAGGAGCTTCAAATGGCAAATCAAAAATATTTGTCTCGGCAGTAAATTCTTTTATCTTGACATTTTCAGTTTCTTTTTCTCCCGCTTTATAAACAGATAACCACCATTCCCCGTCTTTCTCGTACCCAAATTGCTTAAGATAAACTTGAGCAACTTTATGTTGTTTCTGATATTTAGGTTCTTCCTTCATATTACTGGTAACGGTGGGTGCATGTTGCGGAGCGGATTTCGGAGAGCGTTCATGTCCGGTAGGACTGAACGGCGATGTGAGAATCCGCGGATGGCACACCACCAAACCCCGCTATGCAATATGCACTGTGTTACCGCCAGTAATTTATTTGTTTTCAAGTTGTATTCTGATATGAATATTTTTAGTTTTTACAAATATTTTTATTCGCTCTATCAGATTGACATCTAAGATTTCTTTCTGTCGGTTGCAGTATTTTACATATTTCATAAACTCTCTTAAGTCCATTACATGTAGCAAAATACTTTCTTTTCTCATTGTTTCTAAAATCTCATTCTCGATGTCGGTCCAATCACCAATTACAATTAGTTCTGATATCAGTACAATACAATGTGGAACAATATTTCTTTCAAATTCTATTAAGTTTCCTTGTGGAGAATATATCTCAACACCTTTTTCAATATTTTTTTTAGCTCCAACTAGCTGTTTTATTCCCTTTCTAATTTGCTTTTTAATGCTGGCAACTTTTTTCTCTGTACTCTTTTCTTTTTCTAAAGATAAAATTGCTAATGCTTTAGTTTCAAGTAAAAAAATTCCGTATTGATAAAATGCTAGAATATCTGTTAACTCCTTATTCCCGTCTGGTGTTTTAAAAAATGGATTTTTATAAATATCAAAATTGAATAATTCCTCTATCGAAGTCCAAGCTTGTTTTTCAAGTACGCTTCCTTCATCTAAATCGTCCAATTTTATTTCATTGTGTTCATGAAGCCCAATGAAGTGGTTTGTCATTGTCTGCCATTTGTCAAAAACGCACTCGGAAAAATGGATTTTGATATCATAAGGTTTTTTGAACTTTCTTCTTTTATCAATTGTGTAGTCAAATGAATCAAGAGAAGAAGTGACGAAATCATCAAATATACCGGAGTATAGGTTTTTTAAGTTACCTAACAGATTCAAAATTTCTTCTCTTATATTTTTATTAAAATAAATTCGAGTATTTGCAACGCATATTGAGAATTCATTGTAAAGCTCTACGTAACACTCTCCGCATTCCATTATGTCCTTTAATGATTTATTCTCATTGGGATGGATATGCGCTCCTGTTAAGTAAATAAAATTCACGGGGTCGTCATAGATTTTTAGTCCAGAATGAATAATCGAAGGAGAAATATGGTCATCTCTCCCGATAATTAGTTCAACTTTACAACCATTCAGCATCGCTCTGGCTGTGCTAGATGGCACCTTCATAATAATTTTTTTCCCGAACTTGTCAGCAATGAACATTATTGTGGCATCTTCGCTTATCAATTTTCTATATACTCTTTCTGAATATTTCATATCATGTGATGCCATTTCATTATTGGCGGTAACGGAAAATTGTATGAGTAGTGGCAGATTGCGTGGTAGTTTCCTGTCAAATCGCTACGATGTTTGAGCGGGCTACAAACCTTGATATTTAGTGCTTTTCCTGCCATTACTTATACAAAATGTTACCTGCTGTTATTTTTTCATTTCTTTCAATTTTTCTAACTCGCCCTTATAGTATTTTTCAATCTCTCTATTAAATCCAACCTGTAAATATTTATAGTAAAAGTCAATTAAATCATTAAGTTTTTTGCCCTCCTTCTTATCTGAATATTCTTTCGCTAACAGATATAATGTTCTGTGATACAAGAATGTTAAAGCTGAAATTCGAGGTATGTCATTCTCATTTATGTTTGAATAATTCTCAAAATTTTTATTAACAAATAAATTTTCAATTATTGAATAATCGACCGGCGTTTCGCTTTCTTTTGTTTCAATTGGTGTTAGCCTTGATATTAGACCGTAATTAACAAAATATGAATCTAAGCCACCATAGAAAAAAGGATTACAAAAATTCGAAAAGCAGATTGGTCTATTTGAATAGTTTTCTTCCACAATTTGCAATAGAATGGCTCTTTGTGGACTTAAATATGTTCTATTTTTTGCTTTTTCTCCCTGCATTTTTGAGTGTTGTCTTCCAGAGGTCAAATCAGGATTTATTTGCCAATTTAATTTGTAATTATTGGAAAGGCTATATTTCTTAATGTCTCTTTCTGGTACGTTAATCGAAACAATTGTAGTGTCCCATTTGAAAGGATGTATGTCATAAATTTGATTTTTTGTTAAACTCAATGTTATTGGACTTACTCCACCTTGTAATCCTGTTTTTAAAAATTCAACATACCAAGGTCTGTCAATATTGCCAATTGGTATTACGGTTATGTCGTTTCTGAAATCTTGGCTTAATTGCAAATATGAACAAATATCAAAATCAGCATTTCCTCCAACAAATAAAATCGAATTCTCAGGACAAGATTTTAATAAATTCTTTCCAAACTCTATTAACCACATAGGATATGCTCCTTTGTCAAAAGCTAGTTTGTAAAAATATTTCAATTTTGTTAAGTCATAATTTTGCATTGCTTGGAAAGCATTTCCACTGCATTCAGCTCCGTAAAAATATTTAGCATCTCCGTAATTCGGGTTTAATTCTAATGCTTTATCTAAGTATTTAAATATTTTCTCGGAATGTGCAAAATCATAACCTTTTAAAGGTCGGCTGTCGTAAGCTAAATAATGATTGTACCAACCCAAATAATAGTAGATTTCTGCATCATTGGGGTTTTCAATAACTGCTTTCTCAAGAAGGGCAATAGCTTCTTTATAATGCTCATTTTTAAATTCGTCAATTGCTTTTTCTTTTAGTGTCAATTCTTGTCCGAATAAATTACTGGCAAGTCCGAATAAAATGAAGATTGTAATTGTTATTTCTCTCATTATGTGTCGTTTGTTTTTAATAGCAGGTAACGGTCACCTGTATGTGGCGTAGCCGATTGCGGGCTACTTTCCTGTCAAACCGAGATAAATAGAAGCGGGTGATGAACCTGCAATTACCTACAAAACCGGCTATGACATATACAGATTGTTGGCAACTGGTGTTTATTTTTTCTGTCTGTTTGTCTGATATTTAATTTTATCTACTTGTCATTGTCAGTCTTAAAAACTTGTCCACGAAGCACCAATTTATTTGTTTTTTTGTGCGTGGGCATTCCTAAAACCGCCCTTTAAGGCGGTGCTTGGGCTGAAGAGGCGGAAGTTCTTTTGCAAGCCTTTGGTTTGAGCGTTGGCTCGTGGGGGATTGCAAATGTGCTTACGACTGTGCGTTGGCTAACTATTCATTATCGAACTCCCAGATACTTCACCAATTGCTTTCACTAAATGAGTATTCAATTTTAAACTATTCAAATAGGGTACTTTAAGAAATCCTAAATGTTCATTTGAGTCAGCTTTTATAACATCTTCAAAAGCATCTTCAACTGAGTAGTTATTAATTCTTTCTTTGTAATTCTTATATTGCTGATCTACTTTTTTGAACCAGCCAACTCTATTATCTGCAATTTTCCCAAAGTACCTTGATTTAATGTCAAAAATTCTATCCCATGATTCAGTTTTATCATCTTTAATATTAAAATCAACGATTATCTCTGATTTTGTGATTTTGCTTTTTAAATCATTCGTCGGTTCGATCAGTTTTTTTAGAGCTTTTGATTTAACATCAACGATCACTTCAATTTTGGGATGTGTTTTAGCGAAGGGATAATAAATGGGCTTCCCCTTCTTCAATACATCAACTTCACCTTTTTCATCTGAGTTGCAGGTTGTGCAAATAGGCACAAGATTGTTAAAATTGATTGACGAAAATGGATAATGTTTTAGTGGCAAATAATGATCAAAAGCTGACCGACCTTTTGAATAGATTGTTTTTAGGTCACCATAACCACAACAAGGACATTCTTTAAATCCATTTGATATATTTAATGAATCATAGTAGTTCTTTTTGTCGCCGTATTTATCACGTATTGTTTTCCATTCAAGAAATTGAGTATAAAGTTTTTTAAAAAATGGTTTTATTGCCTTTAACAACTCCTTATCTAAAGTGCTTAAATCAACAGGTTTTATAACACCTTCACATAAGTCTTCTATTCTGTTATTATTTTTAAACGCTTTTTTGAAAGCCTTCTTTTCATTAGTATTTAGATTTTTACAGACTCGGTAAATGTTTCTTACATGTTTTTCAAACCAAGGTTGGTTTTCATATAAGTCTTTTAACTCAGAAGTGAGTTTAGACTTACACTGCTGGTTATCCGCTTTACACCATACTTTATTTACCAGATCCTCAATTAAAATATGAGCTTTGTAAATATCATTATCTTCTATAGCGGTATATACTTTAAGCATTAATATCTTCTAATTCGTTTAATTGAGCAAATAATATTATTTTCTCCATTGAATCCCCTAGATGGTTTGTTCGCATTTTGTATTCTTGAACTTCTTTAGATGAGAGCTTCTTCTTTTTAGAGATTTCTGTCTGGATGTCTTCAATTTCTTTCCTCGCAAGATCACCAATGGTGTTTCTATTTTTGAAAATGTTTTCTGTAATGATGTCCACAGAAGTACCATATGTTCTGAAATTCATTTCTCTGGCATTTTTCGGTTGTTTCCCCTTTTCAAAAGCAATTACTTTATCGGGGTAACAGTCTGAAATTATAAATGGAGAATGAGATGTAATCAGAATGTCTGTCATTAAGTTATTACTTTGAGAATGATCAAGGCTCTTCTTTAAAGTCCGGATGAATTTTGAACGCCAATCGGGATTGAAATGCGTTTCAGGTTCATCTAATAATAACAAAGAACTTTTGTTCTTTAACATAAGACAGATTCCCATTGTATGTAGAAACTGTTGTTCTCCATCTGAAAGATTCTTCATAAGCAATGGAACAACTTCTTCGGAATCTGGATATTTTTTCTTGATATAGTAATCTAGAAAATAAAAGACTTTTTCTTGAGGTTCTGGATTTGGTACCTTTCCATCCGTATAAAATCCTTTTGATTGATATACATCAGATTTAATTTCAGGCTTTACAGTTCGATAGTTTAAGGTGTAAAGAATTTGAAAAGCCTGAAATAGTTTAAACGGGTTGTTTGAAAAGTTGGCTTTGAAAGCTTCTTTGCTTGCTGAATTAATCCAGAAATCTAATGTTAGTTTGTTTTTCTCTTGATAACACGTGGTAGCGCAACGTTTAAAAGCATCTAAAACCTCTTTGTATTGCTCAAGAATTTCTTTGTTTTCATGGGTGTGCAGATTGAGATTCATTCGGAAACGAATAATATCAGCAATTCCTAATTCTTTGTGCAAAGGTTCTAGGACTTCTTTTTTCTGAAAGACTAAATTAGCTAAAAGAACCGCCTGACTCATTTCGTAATCCACGTATAGCAAGCTGCTTTCGGGCTCTTTATATTCTGCTTTCTTTTCTAAAGCAACTCGGTATTCGTCAAAATGAAGAAGACGAGTTTTTAAAAAAGGAATACTTAAAATTTCATTTTCGCCCGAAGAATATCCTATCACTAAAGCTGGTAAGTAACGTTTAGCAGGTGCAGGTTTGGTTGCGAACTTTTCCGCAACGACTGAAACAGGAATAGGCTCTTTGTCAAAAGGAAATGGTTGATAGGTCATTGCAGGCAATCCATCTTCTTTTTTACTCTTTTCTTTCTTAGAAATGCGGACCTTGATTAAATTTTCAACTTTATATTCTTTATCCTGACATATATAATATTCCTATTCAAAAGCATTGGGTTTACAGCGTTCAGGTTTAAAATTGTTTTGAAAGTTTTCGGGTTGATTGACATTTGCGCAACTCTCGATATGATAGAAAATATTAGCAAGTGCTTCTAAAACATTTGATTTTCCGCTTCCATTTAGTCCTGCGAAACAGAAAGGGTGAAAATCAGTCCAATCTAGTTGACTAGGAATTTGATCTTCATATGGAGCTCTAAATTGAAGTTTGAAACCTTTTTTAATACTTCCATAATCTGAGTTGATATGTAATTTTAGAAGCTTCATTCTACAACTTTGAGTTTTATTTCATTTTTATCCATTACTTGTTCAATGCTTCCATCTTCTAGCAACTCTCTTAACCTGTCCCAAGCAAGATTATAAGATTCAAACTGAGAGAATCGTGGTTCCTTGCAATCAATCCATTTCAACAGATGTTTTAAACGGTCGCCTTGCTTCAAATCTTCTTTAGTGAAAGTTTGTAAAAGAGATTCAAACACTTCATCTTCGTCTATTTGACTCTCTTCACTGAATGCATTTTGCAGTGTTGCTTGGAATAAAATATTCAATAATTCAGAGGATTCAATTAATCTTTTTTTATGTACATCAACCCTATTTGATAATTCATAAAATTCCGAGAGTAGCCCTTTGTTTTTATTCATATCAAAAAGAGGGATTTGTTTTAAATCGGAGATGTTAACCCCAGTTAGTCCAACTCCTTTAGCAAGGTTGTTGTAATATATTTTAAAATTAGGGTCAGTTAAAAAATAATAATAGAATATTCTTTCTTCATCTGTTGAAAATTTTAGAGGGACAATTCCTCTTGCTACATTTGATTTTTTAAAGTCACTTGAAACCAAACTAATTGCATTGAGTCTTCCTCTAACAGAAATTAACAGCTCATTTCCTTTTAAGATCGTTCTAGAATATTGCTCTGATATTACATTGGAGATTGACTTCAATCCTTTTTTTGATAACCATTTTTCACCTAAATCAACTGGCCTTACAAAAGGCACACCATCGAAAACTTCATCTCCAGATTTTACGACACCATACGAAATATTTCCAACTACAATATTTTCCAGCGTCTTTACTGGAAACTTTTTATTGTTAAGTATAGGATCTCCAAACATCTCCAAAAAAATTGAACGAATGTATTCATCTAGTAATTGAATTGTTTCAACTCGTTTATCAATAAACTCTTGTATTCTATTGAGTCTACCTACAATTTTATATTGGTCTTCAATATATTTAGGGAAAACAACTTTGATTCTCTTAAGTAGCTTGTTGTTAAGCATTGATATTACCGCTGTATTAGCCTTGTTTTCCAAAATCCTTTTGTTCAATCTAATCCAGTAATAAAATAATTCAGGAAGAATGATGTCTTCATTCACAAGTATACCTGTCAATTGCTGGTTTGATGCAACGGGCTTCTTCACAATTGCTGTTTTCCCAATATCTCCGATCGTAGAAATGAGGACAGTTCCTGATTGATATAGAAAAGACTTGTTGTCCTCTAAGGCTATTTCAGTAATTTTTCTTTCAGAATCTTCAGCATATTTCTGCCCCTTTAAGTCTGAGGGACCAATCCAAGGAATGTCTCCATCAAAATATTCAGGATTAGAGGTTGGGGGTGTTTTACCCGTTTTTACTTCTAATGCTAGTTCACCGATAGTATATTCTACAAACTCCATAGCACTAAAAATTTCTTAATTCCTCAAGTCCTTGGTTAATATCGAATTCTAGCTTTGTAATCTTTTTTAGAATCTTTTCGGATGATTCAAATTCTTGTGGCTCATAAACAAAGTCCTTGTACAAATTGAAATTCAACTCAAACCCATTGTCCTTGATTTCTTCAAAAGGAATACTAAAATGAATCAATTTTCTATCTGATTGATTTTCTTTTGTCCTGTTTTTCCAATGGTCTATTACATTCGGCAATGGAGATTCTTTCAGTCTTTTTCTGTTAGAGTCCAAGGTATAACCATCTGAGTCCATTCCGTAAAACCATACCTGTGCGTTTTGTGGTTTATCAGAACCGTTTTTCCATTTACGTTTTGTGAATAATAGGATAGAAGTTTTTACCCCAGTATAAGGCTGAAAAACTCCACTTGGCATAGAAATCACACCATCCAAATTACAGTCGGTCATTAGAATTTCTCGAACCGCTTTATGTGCATTTCCTGAATTGAACAAAACTCCTTCAGGTACAATAACTGCAGCTCTTCCACCTTCATCCAACATGTAAACCATTCTTTCCAAGAAAAGTAATTCGGATTGAACTGTTTGTTTTTTCCGTTTTGTTTCTTCTTTGTCTTCATATACAGGAGGATAAATCCGATCTAAATTTTCACTTACTCCTGGACTATCAATTTTACCTGTAAATGGAGGGTTCGCCATTATGTACTTAAACTGTCCTTGTAAAGCTGAGTTTGCAAGTGACTTTTTGTCTTTTGGATCTAAAGTCACGGATAGTCGGTCGGCTTCCCATTTCTCGTAAGCTGTGGATATAGAGTCTAAGTAAACAATATGAGGTTTTGAAATCCCGTGCATCATTAAATTCATCACTCCAATGCGAACCATAGTTCGGTCAATGTCAAATCCATAGAAAGTCTCTTCCTCTAATTTCTTTCTTTGGCTTTTTGTTAGCTTTCCTCCATCAGTGCCTTTCATCAAACCATCATCATCTGGTTTTGCCGTTTTTGAATACTTAGTGATTAGATACTGATATGCACCAACTAAAAAACCTCCTGAACCAGATGCTAAATCCAATATTTTACCATCTAAATCTGGATCAAGCAATGCCGCCATCATATGAATGATATGCCGAGGAGTACGAAATTGCCCATTTTTACCAGCTTCAGATGTGTGTTTTAAAAGATGCTCATAAACATCCCCTTGAATATCATGAAAGTGTTGATTCTTATTTTTTATTTCATTTTCAATATCCTCATATATAGAATCAATAAATTCCATGGCATTTCTTAGTAAGCTTGGATTGTCTAAATCAAAAGAAGCATTAGACATGGCCTGAGCAAATGGCTCATCCTCCTTACTTAGCTCAGTTTTAATAAACTGAAATACATTTTTGACTTTACCTACTAATTCCTTATCATTTTTTAATTTACTATAATCGCTCCATTTATATTTATTTTCAACAGAAGGATTGAAATTTTCAAGGCGCTTCATGAACAATAAATAGGAAATTTGTTCAATAGCTGATATAGGATTTGAAAAACCAGCTGACCAGAGTCGATCCCATAAGTTTTGTACTTTATTTTGTATTTCTCTTGATAGCATATTTATTGTTCCTTATTCGATATTATTAATTCTCTTACATCTACATTTAAGATGTCTGCTATTTCATTTAACACTTCAAGTCTTGGCTGTTGTCTGTTCTGTACATATCCGTTTACCATATTGTAACTCTTACCAAGCTTTTCAGCTAACCAAGTCTGCTTAATTCCTTTCTCTTCTAATACTTCTTTTATTCTGTTCATTGTGTTTCAGAATTGAAATCACTAAAATAGATTTTTTATATCGTTTTTCAATATAAAAAGCGTACGATTATCTTACTAGGTGCGTCGGCAAAATTGCACTCTTTTGCAAATTTCGGTTGTGGGTTGGCTTGTGCGATTTGCAAATGTGTGCAATGTGCTTGGGCTTTTCTTTTTGAAAGGGGGAGAAAAAAACAAAATAAATTCCCTCAAGTTTGCACTGTCCCGTTAAAAAGCTAAATCCTTTCTTTCGTTATTATTAATCACTATCGTATCTGTCTGGTCGTCTGTTTTTTTACACTTGTTGCCAACGGTCACTTGTATGTGGTCGGGCGGTCCCGATGCAATCGGGAGTGTCAGACCCGCAGGAAAGAGGGAACGAGGTCTGACTTGTCAGACCGCTAAAACCCCCGCCTGCCATGTACAACTTGTTAACGGCTGGTTTTTTATTCATGGTCAGTTTGTTAACAGTATAAAAATATCATTTTCCGAGCAAAAGTTTCAAATAACTACATCGCATTTTAATTTTTTTCTCAACCCCAAAGTCAAAGTTGCTTGTGGGTTGCAGGTAACCAACGGCGGTTTGCCCCGCCGAAACGTGAGTTTTGCCATTCCTGACTTATGCCGCTGGAGGAAAACTTGCGAGTACAAAACTGTCCGCCAATTTTTTTAATTCCAGCCCAGATAGCAACCGGCCCAGAAATCAAACTGTCAAATAACCACCGACTGTTCCTAAAAATGTGCTAGACATTCAGGCTGCAAAACAGTTTTGGGAAATTGTCAAACTGCGAAAATTGGCAATTGCACCAAACTTTACTTTGCAAGTTTTGTGACAGCAACTTTACAAGCGAGCGAAAAACCAAAGAACGAACGATTTAGATAACCACCAATTTATTTTTTTCAAACTTGCCGTTAACGTTGAGTGTATGCGTAGTGGCGGATTTCGGAGCTATTCGCTATCAAACCGAGATGGTGTTGATGCGAGCCACAAACCTTAATATTTACTACTTTCCCCGCCATTACGTATGACACATTGTTAGGGCATCGTGCTTTATTTATTTCTTATCGATCATTTTAAAATTTCTCCACTTACTCCAAATCCATCAAGTACATTATAATTTTCTAAAGTATCGACTTTTGCTTGAATAACCATCAGAATCATTATATTATCTGAATTGTTTCTCCATGTTCTTTTCCCTTTTGGAGCAACCCTAATTATTGAGCCTTCCTGAATATCAAAAAGGTCATTATCAACTTGAAACTGTCCTTTTCCTTTTATGAATATGTAAACTTCTTCTTGATTTGTATGACTATGCAAAAAAGGAATATCTGAATTTACTGGCATAATTTGAAAGGAAACCTCAATTCCTGTCGATTTCAGTATTTCTCCGACAAATAACTTCCCTGGAACATCTTGTCTTAACTTCGGATGAGGAAATGAATATTCAGCTAGGTCTTGTAACTTTCCAATTTCAATTGCGGAATAATTGTTCCCTTCTGATTTAATCATTGCTTTTTTCATTTTTTCTCCAATTTAAAATTAAACATATACCTGTTTAGTGGAGAAAAGCATTATTCTGTGACAACTTCACAAATTATTTTTTCCCAATAATTTTTACGGGGCAGTTCTTTATCAAACTTTTTGAAAATATCAATCAATTCAGCAGCCTTTGAAAGTTTCTTATATTCTTTATTAAGCCCTACGGATTCAACATGATTTCGAATCCTGCACCTACATTTGCCATGTGGATTGAATAATATACAATCCTTTTGCATAAAATTTTTAACTTTCTCTCGTGAGCGTGATGCAATCTGTCGAATATTTTCTTCCTTCAAATCCATTATTTGTGCAATCTCTGAATCTGTTAACTCCGCAATATCCCGAAATAAAAAAATCATTCGGGCATTATTTGTCAAACAATGGCAAAATGCAGTCAGGCAATAATCACACTGTTCCTTTACCCATTCCTTTTTTTCATTTTCTGGACCATTGTAATCAATATTTTCTAAATCGAAATGGGAATCTATCTCTGATGATTTTAATATTCTCTCATTTTGGGCATATCTTAAAATGGTCCTCTTCGCAAGCGAATAAATCCATGTCGAAATATTTGAATTTGCTTTAAAAGTGTCAAGACTTTTTAAAACTTCATACCAAACTTCTTGGGACGCTTCTTCCGCCAACTCATTATTCCAAATCATCCGATGCGATAATCTTGAAATTTTTTCACCATATTTTTCAACGAGTTGTTCTGTATTCATATCTTTTTATCTCTATCGTTGAGATTCGTTTCTTTGCATGTGCCCTAACTAGTGTGTATCAACACCAGTGTTGTTATATTTCTTATATCAATTTTTGAGGTGTTGTTATACCTCTAAAATCGGGGGTATAACAACACCTATTATGTTGAGTCGTTAAAAATGTCATCAAACGGATTTTTAATTCCTTCAATATAACAAATTCGAAACTTGCGTCTAAATCTCCGCCGTAATTGTTCATTAGAAATACATACCAAACTGTTATATCTTGGTACAAGATAGCTAAGTTTACAGAATAATTAATTTTGATAGCGACAATTTAGTTTCATTCAAAATAAGGTCTATTTAACACCCCTGCAGTTTCAGACAGAACGAGTTCAGCTTACACCTATGTTTAGTTCTCTTAAACCCAGGAGCGCAAGGATGTATAGAGAAAAAGCCTGGACTAGTAAGTCAGGACAACTGATTCACAAAACATTTTCCAATATGGCACATGAAACGGTTGTCACAATTTGACACCCACCGATTGCGCCATCTCAACGACTAATACTTTTCCCACAGGCGTTGCCTTAGGCTGTTGTTGCATACCTCTTTCAGGGTAAAATTCAAATCGCACGGAACAATCCGCTGAAAGATCCTGGAACAAGTTCAGGATGACGAGTCCTTATTGGGGATATTTACATTCACCACTTTATTAGCAGGAGAAAAGGAACTGGGGTTTGGCCACGCCCCAACTACAGCAAACCAGGCATTAAGTAAAACTCAGTTTTCAGAATGATTCCTAAATAAAATCTTAATTTTGCCTGTCTCGAAAATAAAAAACATGGGTAAATTTTTCAACAATCTGATCGTTTGGCTTCTGAAAGCCTTATCGCATATACCTTTTCCTATTTTGTATTTAAAATCAGACTTCTTCTATCTGCTTGTTTTTTATGTTTTTCGTTACCGCCGGAAAGTAGTTTACACCAACCTTCGTAACTCGTTCCCTGAGAAAACTGAACAGGAAATTGATATCATCGCCCGCAAATTTTACCGCCACCTTTGCGATCTGGGATTGGAAGCCATCAAGCTGCATAGTATTTCAGATCGGGAGCTAGACAAACGAGTAACAGTAAAAGGAATCGAAAAAGTAGAAGAATACTTTAAGCAGCAAAAAAGCATCATCCTGTTGGGTATGCACTACAATAACTGGGAATGGAGTGCCAGCCTGCAACGCTTGGCCAGTCACCAGTTGTTAATGATTTACAATCCCGTGCGCGATAATTTTGAAATGGAACGCTTCATCTTAAACATGCGCGAGCGCTTTGGCGGGATGTCGGTTCCGGTGCACAAATCAGCTCGTACGGCTATTCAGTTTGATAAAACTCCACACCCGGGTTGCCTGTGGTTAGCTGCCGACCAAACCCCTTTTCAAACCACGAAGTTCTGGACGACCTTTTTAAATCAGGAAACACCTTTCTTCAGCGGGCCGGAGAAAATAGCCTACAAAACCAACCAGCCGGTCTTTTTCCATCACACAAAAAAAATTGCCCGCGGAAAATACGAAGTCAATTTTATTGAACTGTTTGCTGAGCCGAGCAAAGAAAAGCCAGAGGACATTTTGC
Source organism: uncultured Sunxiuqinia sp. (assembly GCF_963678245.1). Lineage (NCBI taxonomy): Bacteria > Pseudomonadati > Bacteroidota > Bacteroidia > Marinilabiliales > Prolixibacteraceae > Sunxiuqinia > uncultured Sunxiuqinia sp. The sequence continues at coordinate 137,464 of NZ_OY782772.1, read as the reverse complement.
TGACCTACATCGATAAAATGGAAGAGGTGATCAGCGAAACGCCCGAGTATTGGCTGTGGTCGCACCGCCGCTGGAAACACAAACGCCCCGACGATGTTGAAATGATTGATCGCTTACCGAAAAATACTCCATGAGCAAACTAGCCAGTCATATTGGATTTTTGTTGCTAACCCTGTTGTCGCTGCTCCCTTTTTGGCTGCTCTATGCCTTGTCCGATTTGTTGTTTTTTCTAATATACCGAATCTTCAAATATCGGAAAACGGTAGTCATGGAAAACCTACATAACTCATTCCCCGAAAAATCGTCGAAAGAGCTAAATATCATCGCCCGTAAATTTTACCATCATTTTTGCGACTTGTTGGTGGAGTCGTTTAAGATGAAAACCATTTCGGAAAAAGAGCTTGCAAAACGCATGGTGGTAAGTAATCCAGAATTGGTGAATCAATATTTTGCTGAAGGACAAAGTGTGCTCGTGCTAACCATGCACTATAACAATTGGGAATGGAATTCCTTTTTGCCTTACTACCTGAAACACCATTGTCTGTTGGTATACAATCCGGCTCGAAATCTTACCTGGGATCGATTCATTAACCGGATGCGGAGCCGCTTTGGAGGGGAGTTGGTATCAACCAAAAAAATTGTAAAAGCTGTTTTGAACTACAAAAAGAAACAGCAACCCACGTTTACCTGGCTATGTTCGGATCAACGCCCAAAGGCCAACACCCGTTTTTGGACAACTTTTTTGAATCAGGATGCCGGCTTTTTCCCCGGAGCCGAAGCATTGGCGAAGCACACCAATTTTACGGTTATATACCAGCATATTGAGAAGGTGAAACGCGGCTACTACCAAACCCATTTTGAAGTGCTGGCAGAACGCCCCGCACAGCTCCCAGCAGATGAAGTGCTACATCGGTACGTAAGCAAAATTGAAGGGATCATTCAGGAGCATCCCGAGTTTTATCTCTGGTCGCATAAACGCTGGAAACACAAACGCCCAACTAAAAATCAACAAAAACAAAGCTGATGAAAGTCCAAATTTACATCCTTCTCATGATGGTATTTCCAATTACCCTTGCTCAGCAAAATGCTAAAGCAGAACTATCAAAAGCATGTGTATTCAGTCGAAAAGCATTGGAGGCAGCACAAAGATCGGCCGATCATCTACGTTTTTTTCAGGGAGCTTTCGACAATACCGAAATCAAAGAATATTTACTTTATGCTCGGGAGGATTTGGACAGCACTTATTTTTATGTGAAAAATTCATCGTACGAATGTGCTGATGCTGCTTACTTCGCCAAAAAGAATTCAAACGAAAAAATAGCAAAAAGAGTCTTGCTAGAGGAAAAGCAATTGAAAACGGTGGCTGCTAAACTGGATAAAATCATAAAAAAAATTGATGAGTACGTTGTTCACGACATTTATAATCGAGATACCTATATTATACAATTCATTCAGAATTTTAACGAAACCCACAAACAACTTGGACAAGCAGATCACCACCTGCAACAAACCCATATGATGCTTGAAAATAAGCCTGTTAATTAAGCGATCAGATTCAGATTGAATCACAACATTTTACTGTACATTCGATATAAAACCGGATTTAAAACTAACTTTAGACCTACTCCTTTTAGCCTGTTTTAATAATCTTGAATGTACATAATAAGTGGGAAACTCATCATCAGAAAAACAATCCTCGCATAATTCAAAGAAATGTTTAAATTAGCTGTATCAAAATTCGTCGAAAACGAGTGGATTACATGTGGAGGCTAGAAACCACAATAAAAACAGGGCGATCCCGAAAAGCCTGATGAGTAGGGAAAAATAAAACTTATGAAATGAATTGGTATTTAAAAGTCTTAAAGCAATATGCTGATTTTAAAGGTCGCGCCAGTAGAACCGAATACTGGATGTTTATTTTATTCAACCTAATTTTTGCGACGGTCGCTTTAATTCTGGACAATGTTCTGGGCCTTGCTTATGGCAAATCAGGAATTGGAATACTTTACAGCATTTTTGTTCTTGCCCTTCTGGTTCCAAGTGTTGCTCTTTCAGTAAGAAGAATGCACGATATTAACAAAACAGGATTGATGGTTCTTGTTGGCCTAATTCCGGTTATTGGAACACTTTACTTGATATATCTGCTGGCGAAATCCAGTTACCCTGGCGAAAATAAATATGGGGAGAATCCGACAATCAGCTACAACTACGATGAAGAAACAGATTCGATGCAAACAGTTGAATTATCGTCTGATGATTCCTCCATCGAAGATTCTGTCATTCTGATTATTGTTATCTGGATGGCCTTTTCCCGATTGTTTTGGGCTCTTGTTCCGATATTCTCCGAGAATCAATATTCGCCAGTATGGTACGAACTTGTAAACATGCTGATGGGAATTGTTTGGGCATTTGTTCCGTTTGGATTGGCATTCGCCGTAAAAAATAGAGTCAAACAAACTACATTATTTGTCATTGGTGGTTTATACCTGATGTACAGCCTAATAGAAGTTCTTCAGTCGTTTGCTGCTTCAGGACAATCCGGAATGATGTAATTCATACAGATACTGTCAAAAAGAAATCCGATCTAACAAATCGGATTTTTTGCTTCCCGGTGCGCAATCGGTTGCGCCTTTCTGCAACTTTCCTTATCAGAAATAGCTTATTTGCTATATTTGTAAAGAAACGACATCGGAAAAGTGTCTTTACCAACACCAATTATTCCCAGAAAGTTCCATAAAATATGTTTGAAAATTCTATTGAATAGCTCTAAATCAGATGATTGAGAAAGATAAATACTGTCGAAAACTTAAAATTAGATTGAAATGAAAAACCTGATCACATTAGCATTAATTGTATTAATCGGGCTTCCGGTACTAGCCCAAAATAAAACCGAAAAAAGTTTATACTGGAAAGATAAACACGAACAAGTTGATTGTATTTCATCAGAAACCGGAGACTTGTATCAAAAAGTTGGTCACCACGGACCGGCGGTTGAAAACGAATGGATGGGTCTGCGTCTATACTTCGACCACAAAGTAGCCATCGATGTATACAACAAAACAAAGCCTCAGCTAGAACTGGCCGAAGCCAAATGGTATCCAACCACCGAGCAGCAAAAAGAAGGCTGGGGAGCCGATCAATACAAAGTTGGTCAAACAGTCGGTTTAGGTGGTGTACGTCTGTGGGACGGAGAAAAAGTCGTCCTACTCGATCCGGTAACAATGCGTACAGCCTGCGTGAAAAAAGAGGCCAATACCTCGTACATGGAAATGCTGTCGGAAAACGTACCATATAAAGGCGACAGCATTGATGTACTGGTTCGGGTAACTGTTTACTCAGGCATGCGTGAAGCGAAGGTTGAAGCTTTTGCTTTTAGCTCGGAGCCTGTTCAGTTTGTAACTGGAGTCAACTACCACGCCGGAACCGAAACAAAAGAAGGTGAAGGCTTTATCGCCACCTGGGGCTTGCATCCTGAAGATGTAGCAGCTTTCCAATTGAATATTGGCGCGGCAATTATGTACGATCCTGCGGACTTTGTCAAAGAGGAAAAGTTAGAAAAAGAATATCAGTTAATTTCGAAACCAACCAATTACATTTCGACCTGGGTTACTTCGGCCTGCGAAAAAGAAGAAGGTTTTGATAATATGACTGACTTTATTGAGTACGTTGAGAAACTCTAATATAAATTGAAAAATCCTGCTTCATGCAGGATTTTTTTCGCTCTATTCTCGAATAAGATTGAGATAAGAATAGTCGAAGCCATTCTTTTCGTCATGAAAATCCTCACGACTTTCTACATCCCATTCTTTATAATCGATTGACGGAAAATAAACATCGGCATCAAAATCTTTATGCACCAGGGTCAGATAGAGTTTACCGGCGATAGGGTAAAACTGCTTATAAATCATGCCACCGCCAATCACAAAAGCTTCTTTCTCATCCTTCACCTTCTCAATCGCTTCATCAATAGAAGAGACCACTTCACATCCATCAAAACAATCATCCAACTGATCACTAATCACAATATGACGGCGATTGGGCAAGGGCCATTTGGGCAACGAAAGCAAGGTGTTACGCCCCATGATAATCGTATGCCCGGAGGTGATTTCCTTGAAATGCTTTAAATCGTTGGGTAAATAAAACAGTAGATCGTTGTTTTTACCAATCGCAAAATTTTGTGCAATGGCAACTATGATGGAAATGTTTTGGTGAATCATAAGCGGTGTGTATTTGGTATTATTAAGAAGTTCTCTTCAAGTGAGCCTCCTAATAATCTTAATTTAATATTGTATTTAAACAGCAACTTTCCCGGGAATATGCGGATGAGCTTCGTAATTTTCCAGTTCAAAATCTTCAAATTTAAAATCGAAAATTGACTTCACATCCGGATTGATTTTCATCGTGGGTAATTTCTTCGGAAGACGTGTTAATTGCAATTCAACCTGTTCCAGATGATTGGAATAAATATGCACATCACCACCGGTCCAAACAAATTCGCCGGGTTTCAATCCGGTTACTTGTGCCATCATCATAGTCAGCAGCGCATACGAAGCGACATTAAAAGGCACGCCCAGAAAAACGTCGCAACTACGCTGATAAAGCTGGCAACTTAATTTACCATCAGCCACATAAAACTGAAATAAAAGATGGCACGGCGGCAAATTCATTTTATCCAGCTCGCCAACATTCCAGGCACTCACAATAAGCCTCCGTGAGTTCGGATTGTTTTTAATTGAATTAACAACTTCTGAAATCTGATCGATCTGCTTTCCGTCGGGAGTAGGCCACGAACGCCATTGGTAACCATAGATATGTCCCAGGTCACCATCTTCATTCGCCCACTCGTTCCAGATACGAACACCTTTTTCTTTTAACGTATTGTTATTAGTGTCGCCATCCAGAAACCATAAAAGCTCATGAATAATTGATTTTAAGTGAAGCTTCTTGGTGGTTAATACTGGAAATCCTTCAGCAAGATTAAAGCGCATTTGGTGTCCAAAAACACTGATTGTCCCCGTTCCTGTACGGTCATCTTTTTTCACACCATTTTTTGTGACATGCTCCAGTAAGTCAAGATATTGCCTCATGATTTATCCTTCAACGATTAATGTTCAATTTCCTCTTTTTTTGAATGCGGGAAGTTAAGCTTTTTGATCGAATAGGGAAAGGCAATTTTATAAACAATTAGAGGTCGAAACGAAAAGAGCGCGGACAAAACGGGCCACACTCTCATCAAAAAATGACCGGTATTGGTATCATTCAAACACTTCCTGTTCGGCAATAAACCCTTCCGAAATGACGGTCATTTTAATATTTTGCTTGTTAACAATTTGTCCTTCCAAAAGAATAGCCGGTACCAAATGATGACCATTATTTACCGTAAAACTCATGTTATCAGTAGGATTTTTGCCTTTCGCCATTTTTTACAGATGCAATCGCCGCGTTAAATGCCATTGACTCTAAAGGCTTGTAAAACTGTAATCGTCTGGTTTCCAAAAACAATATTCCGAATGGCATTTATGTCGGCATCCTGTCCGGCTACAAAAAACTTCACCTTCAAGGTCATTTTCATGAAGAGCTTGAATAGCACCGCTTGCCAATGCGTCGTTCCCTGCAATAATTGCATCTAGTTGAACATCAGTGTCAAGTAAGTCTTTAACAACCGTGTATCCATTCTCTACATTCCACTCGTTTACAAACGTATTTGAGACAATATTGATATCACCTTTATCAACCAAGGGTTGAAGCACATTCATCCAACCCAGATATAGTTGAACTGAGTTGTTGTCAATAGTTGGTCCTCCAATAAGCACATAGTTCCCTTCAGGCTTCGACCTTGTAAGGAAGTTAGCTTGTTTTTTCTCCAATCTGAATATTGTCGGTTGAAATGTAGAAATCCAGATCGCAATCCCAAATGAGTCGGTCATATGCCACTACCGAGACGTGTGATTTTTTCGCAGTTGTTACAATACCGGCAGACACGGTCTTATCAACCGGAACAATAACCAATACATCAATCCCCTCATTAATCAAATCAAGTGCTTGCTGAAACTGAACCGATGGGTCGGATTCGGCAACTTTTACGATCACAGAGCCTCCAAGTTCTTCCACTTTGTCTACAAACAGGTCTCTGTCTTTTGTCCATCTTTCACGTTCAACGGTGTCCCAGAAGCAACCCGACCTTAGGATTAGTATTGCAGCCGGAAAACAGAAAGGTTAACAAGAAAAATCCGAGAATTACGTTGATGTGTTTCATAACGGAAAGTTTTTGAATGAGTCATATATATGATCATACGTTAACTATCCACTAATGTTAAGTATTCAACAGCATGAAGTAAGAGGTAACCTTCTGAGTGTCAAAATCACTATCCTAAGATCATACCGATAATCGTTGCTGACATCAGCGAAGCCAATGTTCCGGCAATTAAAGCAGGCATTCCGTATCTAGATAAAGTAACTCGTTTATTGGGAGCTAATGCTCCAATTCCACCAATCTGAATCCCAATGGACGCAAAATTGGCAAAACCACATAAAATGTAGGTGGCCATTACAATGGATTTTTGATCGGCAAAAGCACCTGCTGCTTTAAGATCTGAGAGACTAATGTAGCCGATAAATTCTGTCAAAATAAGTTTCTCACCCAACAGACGACCAACCAGTAAAATGTCTTGCGGATTTACTCCGATAAGCCACATAACAGGCGCAAAAATATATCCTAATAAAAATTGCAATGACAGCTCATGAAATCGTCCGTCGGTTGCCTGAGTAATAACATCGTTAAGGCCGGTCCAATAACCAACCTTTCCGAAAATAAAGTTGAACATGGCAATCAGAGCTAAAAAGGCCAGAAGCATGGCTCCAACATTTACGGCTAGTTTTAAACCTTCGGAAGTTCCGTTAGTGATGGCATCCAGCACATTGCTGCCAATACGGTCCTTACTCACCTCAATATCCCTATTGACTTCGTCGGGATTGGGGACCATAATCTTTGAAAAAATAACTGCTCCGGGAGCAGCCATTACTGAAGCGGTTAGTAAGTGTTTGGCAAATTCCAACCGTAGTACAGGATCACTTCCTCCCAGCATGCCTATGTATGCTGCTAAAACTGCTCCAGCGAGTGTTGCCATTCCTCCTGTCATTACCAACATAATTTCAGAGTCATTCATCTTTGGCAAGTAAGCCTTAATCATCAATGGTGATTCTGTCTGCCCGAGAAAAATATTTCCGGCAACTGAAAGAGATTCAGCGCCTGACAATTTCATCAACTTGGTAAACACCCAGGCGAGTGCCCAAACAACCTTTTGAATAATGCCCCAGTAAAACAATAAGCTGGTTAATGCCGAAAAAAAGATGATTGTCGGTAAAATCTGGAACGCGAAAATCATTCCGAATTGACTTGTGTCGACCAGTGTTCCAAATAAGAAATCAGTCCCAGCCTTTGTAAAGTCTAGAATCTTAACGAAAATATGGCCGAAAAAAATCGAATCCTCCCCGAATAAATGGAACATACAGTACGCCTAATGCCAGCAAAATCTGGAAGGCTAAACCAACCACCACTGTTTTTCCAGGGGATATTCTTTCGGTCGCGAGATAGCAAAGCACCAAATCCAACCAAAACCAACATACCAAGTAAACCACGCAACACGGTCATGAAATTAAAATCTCGCTCTTCAGCATGCTCGATTAAAATGTTGGATGTTGAGGACGACTGTTCAGAGACAACGGCTGTGCTATCGCCAGTCGTCGATTGTATACTGGAATAAGATGGAGTAGGAAGCGAAAACACCAAAAAACATGTTGCCAGTAGTAGGATCAGCAATCTATTCATTGTCGTATTTTAAAGTTTTTTTTGCTCAGCAACGCTCAACATTCCTAATCCTGAAACTTATGTTTCTGCCAATATGGGATGGTTTGAAATGTTTCGCTGAAAATTATTTTTTTACGTCGGTTGAGTTCATCTCTGATTCTCGAAGCACGCTCGTAGTCTTCATTATTAACAGCCTCATTCTGCATATCGTTGAGCTCACTCTCCGTGTAACTTTCAAACTCATTTTTACTGCCAGGCTCACCCGATCTACTTTGAAACTCTACCGGATCTTCTTCTTCATTTTCCATAACGATACCGGCTTTATCCAAAATATCTCCATTCGTATAAATCGGGCATTTAAAACGTAAAGCAAGTGCTACAGCATCCGAAGTGCGCGAATCAATCCGAACTTCGTCTTCCCCCATCACACACACCAGTTCAGAGTAAAAAATTCCTTCTTCCAACTTATAAATGACTACTTCGGACACATTAACATCAAAAGCAAAAGCCAGATTTTTAAATAAATCGTGCGTTAATGGCCGCGGCGGTTTTAAGCCTTCTAGCTGAATTGCAATTGCCTGAGCCTCAACTGGTCCTATGATAATTGGAATTCGTCGGTCACCATTTTCTTCTGCTAAGACTAAGGCGTAAGCGCCTGATTGAGTTTGACTAACTGAGAGTCCGAGAATATTTAGCTTTTTTTTCTGCATAGAATATAAAACATCACCAATGTATTCAAACAAATATAACAATACTTTTAGTGTTTCATTAAAAACAGGAGGTGTTTCTTAGTTCCTACAATAACCAGCAATTCGCCTCCCATTTCTAATCCAATCAGGCTCAGCTAAAAAAGGGCTCTGTTTTTTTGCTTCTGAGTAAAAAATATCTACTTTTGCAGACCGAAGTTTTCGAGTAGGCTCTGGAAGTGGATGATCAATTGGTTTTCCCGCCTGCCGGATGGAAATTATAAAAAGATAGAAAATGTACGCTATTGTAGAAATTGCCGGACAGCAATTCAAAGTAGAAAAGGACAAAAAAAATTTTTGTTCACCGTCTTCAGGAAGAAGAAGGATCAAGCGTTGAGTTTGATAATGTTTCTTTTAGTAGAAGATGAATCAGGTGTAAAAGTTGGAACACCAAAAGTTGAAGGAGTTAAAGTAAGTGCCAAAGTATTGGAACACTTGAAAGGTGACAAAGTAATCGTCTTCAAAAAGAAAAGAAGAAAAGGTTACAAAAAGAAAAAACGGTCACCGTCAGTACATGACTCAGATTCAAATTGAAGATATTATTGGATAACCCTTAAAAACATTAGACCATGGCTCATAAGAAAGGTGTCGGTAGTTCGAAAAACGGACGCGAATCGGAAAGTAAACGACTTGGTGTAAAAAATATACGGAGGTCAAATTTTGCAAAGCTGGGAATATTATTATTCGTCAGCGTGGAACGTCTCATCATCCTGGAGAAAATGTTGGTATGGAAAAGAGATCACTACATTATTTGCTCTTATTGATGGAACTGTTGTTTTCAGAAAGAAAAGAGACAACAGATCGTATGTTTCTGTAGAACCTGTTACTGCAGTAAACTAAGCGATTTTAACGATATGTTTTAAGAATCTCCTGTCTTTACTGAGGCAGGAGATTTTTTTATTTTATAACTTTGCCCGACCAAATTAAAAAACCCGTTCAAAAATGCTCAATTTAAGATTTATCCAGGAAAACCCGGAGTTGGTTGTTGAAAAGCTTTAAAAAGAAGAATTTTGATGCTTCTGCGATCGGTTGAACAGATCAACGATTTGTACAAAAAGAGAAAAATGAGACGCAGGTTCAATCCGACAATTTTAAGTCGGAAATGAATAAGCTTTCGAAAGAAATTGGACAATTGTTTCGCGAAGGCAAACAAGACGAAGCCAACAAGGCAAAAAACAAGAACTTCAGAACTAAAAGAAAATATCAAGAACCTGGATGAAGAATTCGCCCAAATTGATTGAACAGGTTTTTGACTTACAGGTACAACTTCCTAATTTACCCAGCAGACATTGTTCCTGCGGGGAAAACCCCAGAAGACAATGAAAGGAGGTAAAAGCTGCTGGCGAAATGCCAGTATTGGGTGACAACAAGTTACCTCACTGGGAATTGGCTGAAAAATACGATCTGATAGATTTTGAGTTGGGTGTAAAAATTAACCGGAGCAGGATTCCCGGTTATACAAAGGGAAAGGTGCTCGCTTGCAACGTGCTTTAATCAACTTCTTTTTAGACGAAGCTCGTGATGCCGGCTACTTGGAAATTCAACCGCCGTTGGTGGTGAATGAAGGCAGTGGTTTTGGTACCGGCCAGTTGCCTGACAAAGAAGGACAGATGTACCACGTGACTGAAGACAACCTGTACCTGATTCCAACAGCAGAGGTTCCGGTAACCAATTTTGTACCGCGATGTGATTTTGGATGCCAAACAACTGCCTGTGAAAAAACACGGCTTACAGTGCATGCTTCCGTCGCGAAGCCGGATCGTATGGAAAAGATGTTCGTGGATTCAAACCGCTTGCACCAATTCGACAAAGTTGAAGTCGTGCAAGTTGCCCACCCTGAGAAAAGCTATGACATTCTGGATCAGATGGTGGCACACGTAGAGAGCTTGGTTACGAAACTTGGGCCTTCCTTATCGCATCCTCCGGCTTTGTGGTGGCGACATGAGTTTTTACCTGCGGCATTGACCTACGATTTTGAAGTATTCTCGGCTGCCCAGGAGAAATGGTTGGAAGTAAGTTCTGTTTCCAATTTCGAATCATTTCAGGCCAATCGCCTGAAAACTTCGTTTCCGTGAGGAAGGACAAAAGAAACCACAGATTGCTCACACGCTAAATGGTAGTGCTTTAGCTTTACCTCGGATTGTAGCTGCACTGCTCGAAAACTACCAAACAGCAGATGGAATTAAAGTGCCGGATGTATTGGTTTCTTATTGCGGGTTTGACATGATCGACTAACACATTATAAAAATAGATGATTGTGAAGGTCATTCCGTTTGGGATGACCTTTTTTTTTCGAATTGTATATCTCCTTACCTCGGGCAACAAACTTCCTTTTGCTAAATATGCTCGTTTAGTATATTCATATTGAATAGTTTTTTTTATATTGACAGGCACTATAAATATAAATTTAACCGATCATCAAACATGAAAAATCTAACGATAATCTGCCTGCTCCTTCTGACAACTATCGCGATCCAAGCCAAGGACGTTAATGTTTTAGAAGTAGGAGCAACTGCTGATGGCAAAACCTTAAATACTGATATTATTCAAAAAGCCATCGACCAATGTTCCGAAAGTGGTGGTGGTGAAATAGTTTTTCCTACAGGAAAATACCTGACCGGTTCAATTATCTTAAAAAGCGGTGTCCATCTTCATCTCAAACATGGAGCCACATTGCTTGGAAGTACAAACATTGAAGACTACCTCAGCATACAACCTGACTACGTTGCGTTGAGAACTTTGAAGGAAACCAAACAACTTATTTTTGCCGAAGGACAGCACAATATTGGCATTGTTGGCGACGGGACAATTGATGGACAAGGGGAAGTTTTTATTCGAATAGGAAACGATGAAGGAATCAGACGACCACATGGTATTCAACTGATCAATTGCAAAAATGTAAAGATAGAAGGTGTTTTCATGACCAATTCGGGAGCTTGGATGCAACATTATCTGGCATGCGACAACGTGCAAATTAGGGGTATTAGGGTATACAATCATTGTAATTACAATAACGATGGAATTGATATTGACGGCTGCCACGATGTTGTAATCTCAGACTGCATTGTGGATTCAGACGACGATGGAATTTGCCTGAAAAGCACGAGCCCACGTTCCTGTAAAAATGTAACCATTAATAACTGTGTGGTTCACTCACACTGCAACTCGCTAAAATTAGGAACTGAAACAACCGGCGGATTTCAAAACATACAAATCACGAACTGTGTTGTTAGTCCGAGTGAGAAAGAAACAACCTACTATGGCACGGCAATTGGTCAATCGGCCATTTCTATAGAAATGGTCGACGGTGGTGCTTTAGACCAAGTGAGTATTGATCGTATTTCGATTATGGAAACAGGATGCCCCATATTTGTTCGGTTGGGAAACCGCGCCAGAAAGCATACTCCAGAGGCTCCTCAACCTCAAATTGGAGAGTTGAAAAATGTCTCCATTACCAATATCACAGCAACGACAACTTCCAAAACCACATCCAACATTACCGGAATTGCAGGTTCTTACGCCGAGCGTATTTTTCTGGGGAATATTCTGATCACCAACTTAAGTAACGGAACCGAGGAAGACAAAGCGACGATAGTCCCTGAAAAAGATGCAGCTTATCCAACGGCTGCGATGTTTGGAACTGTTTTACCAGCATCCGGGTTCTATGTTCGCCACGTAGCGAACTTCACTGTTGATAATGTTCGAATTACCACCAGCAACAAAGAATTACGCCCCGTGTTTGTTTTGGATGATGTAATTAAAGCAGATATTTTCTATCCTCAAGTTCGTTCAAAGGCAACGCTTGAACTTATTGATGAAAAAAATTGTGCAGAAATAAGAGTTGTTCGATAGTTGGACGGAGAATAAAAAAGGTCTGAAATTAAACTCTTTTGGATTTCATTTAGGCGCAGATTTTACTCCCGATCTGGTTTGGGGAACTCCCTGATCGGACTGTAGCGGATGTACGAATCAAATATTTCTTTATCCGGCCCTACTACTCGTGGATCGTGCGACTCCTTAAGTTCATCCATCAATACGGTTTTCATCTCATTTTCGATGGTTGCATATTGTTCTTTTCCCGAAAGATTACTTAAACAAAAAGGATCTTTGTTAACGTTGAAGAACTCAAACTCCGGTCTTTTCCCTACCGATAGATCAAAAAATGGCCGAATATTGTCGTCCTCCATGTTTTCGATGATAAATGATTTGGCAGGTGCAGCATCGATGTCAGTGAAGGCCCAATCAGAATGGTGATTCCCATCGTCATCAATGCCGTACATTGGCAAAAGGTTATCTTCAGTTCCGTCAGCAAGGCGTTGAGGAGCCCCGGCCGGCCAACGCTCAGGTTTAATATTCCAAATGAGCAGGTAATCCTTGCTTCTTATCATTCGCTGCGGGTACCCCCAATTTAAATATCTTGAGGAGGAATGTCTTTCGCGGCCTGAAAATACATATTCTTTAGTCGGATCGACAACTCCATCTTTTTCAGATTTTAGAATGGTTAAAATGCTTTCACCAGAAAAAGGAAGCATTCCTTCATTATTGGTTTTGGTCAATTCCAATATTGTTGGTGCTAAATCGGCAAAACTTATCGGGTCTTCAACAACCCGTCCGCCGGGAAATTCTTGAGGAAATCTTATGGCAAAAGGAACATGAATACCATACTCGTAGCCATTGGCTTTTGCTCTTGGGAAAGGCATCCCATTATCTGCAGTAACAATGACAATGGTATTCTCCAATTCTCCAATTTCTTCCAAATAACTTAGCATGCGTTGAAGATGAAGGTCAAACCATTCAATTTCTACAGCATAATCCAGAATATCCCCACGCACTACTTCATGATCAGGGAAAAAGCCTGGGACATTTACTTCGCTTAAATATTTATCATTTCTTTTCCAGGAATCCTGTTCGTATGCCCGATGAGGTTCATGCCCACCATACCAGAAAAAGAAAGGTTTTTCACCACGAACGTTCTCCATGAAATATTTAAAATTCCGAAAATAATCATCCGAGTGAATTTCTCCAGCTGTCCTTTCATCTTCTGAAGTTCCTCTTTTATAACGAATGTTGCTGTGCGCAATACCGCCTGCGTCTGTTTTTCTCCACAATGAATCCATTTCACTGCGTGCGTAACGAAATGGACCAACTCCTTTTCCTGTTCTTCCGGTTTGATATCCATTCGCATCAAGTAAATCGATAAATGGAACATATTTCTTCATCCAAGAGGAGGCATGCTGGCCTGATTGCTCATTCTGCCAATGGTTCCTACCAGTAACAATCGTACTCCGGGAAGGCGCACAGCCCGGTGATCCCGCAATGCAATTGTTAAAATATACACCATCTCTTGCAACTCTGTCAAAAGCGGGTGTGTTTACGAATTTAGCCCCTGCAAAACTGGTGTGTGCAAATGATTGATCATCGCTAATTGCAAAAAGTATATTTGGGCGTTTGGTTTCTTTTTTTTGCCGGTTGTAACATTGTGCTCCCAAAAAAAGAAATGAAGCGAAAAGGAGAAGTATGATTTTTTTCATTTTTTAATTCTACTTTACGACCATTATTATTTCAAAAAACAGGAACCAAAATACAAGCTTACCTTTAGCAATCAAAATTAAATATATAAAATCGAATACTTTATGAAAAAACCAGATGGGATAGATACTTTGCTGTTCAGCTATGGTTCAGAATTCTTAATCTCCGATTATCTTTCAGCGAATTTACCGGAAGACTAAAAGAAACCGTCGTACCTTTTCCTTCTTCGCTTTCGATCCAAATACGGCCACCTTGCTTTTCAGTCAGTTCCTGACATAGAATTAAGCCAAGACCACTTCCTTTCTCCTGACTTGTCCCCACTGTAGACGATTGGACGCCGACATTGAAAATATTGGATAAGCGCTCCTGTGAAATACCAATTCCTTTGTCAACTACCTGAACAACCCGATAACTGGCACCATCAATAGATTCATCTTTGGCTAAAATGATTATCACTCCGTTGGTCCTACTGAATTTTAAGGCATTCGAAATCAGATTACGCAAAATCGTATGGGTCGCATTTTTATCTGCAAAAACAGTCGCTTCCTCTTGTATGCAACTTTCAACAACAACCTGCTTTTTATTGGCAATATGCTCAACACCAGCGATCGATTCTTTTACAAGTGGTTGAAGAAGGATTTTAGCTGGCTTCAAAAAGAGCTCGTTACGATGCGACAAAGACCATTTTAATAAATTCTCCAACAATTCGTTCAAACTAATTGATGAAGACAGCATCGACTGAATCAATTGCTTCTTTTGCTCGTCATTATAATGATCATATTCCTGATGCAATAATTCTGAAATACTTTGAAAATTAGATAATGGATTACGAAGATCGTGAGCAATGATGGAGAAAAATTTGTCCTTTGTGGCATTCAGCTCTTTGAGTTTTTTTTCTGATTGCCGAATATTTTCTTCATCTTTCTTTTTTTCAGTAACATCGTAAGCATTGAAAATCACGGAATCTTCTGACTTATACGAAAGACGCGCTGTAAACCAGCGAGGCTCACCACCAACTTCTAACGGATACTCAATAACAACCAAAGATTTTGAACGGATGCACTCCTGAGTGGCATGAAGGATGAGGTTCGCTCGATCAGTGTCAAATACTTCGTGAACAGATTTTCCGATAAGTTCTTTCTCTGGTTTGAAAAGTAAACTTTTATTCGTGGGAGCAATTTTCACATATTCACCTTTCCGGTTGTATTCCACAATCAGATTATGCATTGATTTAAAAATTGCACTTAACTCCCGAGCATTTCTCTTTATTTTTTGATGTGCCCGAACAACCAGCCAAAATAAAAAGCTGATGATGATCGAACTCACTATGAGTAAAATACTGAGCGTTTTATCCTGATCAAGATAGTGACTCCATCCGTTTACCGGGCTGGCTCCCAAAATCCAACTCCCATCAGGCAAGTCGACAATGATTTTTACTGGCTCCTCTTGAAAAACTGAAGCGTCACCCCAAAAGATATTTCCATTTTCACCCTTGCCGTCTGTACCCTTCAATGAATATCGAAATCCGTTATCAACCGCTACTAATTCCGCATCATCTAAAAGTTTATCTTTGGAAATAACAATATCGGTAATTCCCCAAAAATCGCCATCACGTGTTGATAATCGATTAAAAACTGGCGTGTAGCTGATAAAGGCGACACCACCCTCAACGAGTTCAACAGGTCCGGCAACAAACGTTTTATGTGTTTCAATCGTTTTTTCAACGATTTCTTTTCGGGCAGGATGTTCCAGCAAGTTCAGACCAATGGCTGTCATATGCCCTTCCTGAGGATAAATCGCACTTATTATACAATCCGGAGAAATTGAAATAGTGCTGATCACCGAATCTTCTTTTATTAGCTCTTTCGCCAACTGATAAAAGTCTTCGTTGGTAAGATTAGGGTTGACCGACACAAACGCAGCCACTCCTTTGGTATAATAAATTCGAGAAGACAGTGCTTTTTCAAGCTTCGATTTTTTCCCAACCAGGATTTCCAGCAAATTGGCTCGGATATCTTTCTCCCACTGTCCTCTTTTGTATGAAATATAGTAATAGGAGATTGACAACAACAGTAGAAAAAAAAGAATTGCAAATATCGAAGATATCCTGAATCGAATAAAATGAGCTATTCTGTTTAATTTCATCAGCACTGATTTCTGGTTCGCTTAAAATTAATCTAGTTTTCCGGATTTACAGCATGAAACTGGAGTGATTTCTCTGAAAAAAAAGGAAGAAACAAAACAAAAATAAAAAAGGAGTATTCGGCCTACTCCTTTTTTATATCTACTATTTAACCAATTTGGAAATTGATTTGAATTCAGATGCTGCAGCCGAACGGGTAAGTTCGAACAAAATGGATTCATAGGAAGTCATCATAATTCCTTCAAAGCGGAATCGGTCGGCAGCCAATTCTACATTTTTCAAGGTACGCGATGAAACACAATCCATCACGACAATCGGGTTATAGCCTGACTCTTTTAAATCAATGGCAGTTTGCATGACGCAAACATGGCTTTCAATTCCACAAACGATAACATTGTGAGCCCCATTCATTTTTAATTCATCTGCGACCACCGCTTCATCACAACAACTAAAATCTCGCTTTTCAATCGGCCGAAAGTCTTTAATTAATGAACTGATTTCTGGAATTGTATCTCCCAAACCTTTGGTGTATTGCTGCGTAGCCAACAAATTAAGGCTTAAGGTTTGTAACCCTTCTATGAGGATTTTAGTGTTATTCAAAAAGGTTTGCTTTTCTGCCATTGCCGGAACCAAGCGTTCCTGAATATCAACGATCAATCCTACAGTGTTCTCTCTGGTAATACGCATAACTTATTTATTAATTTGAAGAAGAAGTGCCTGTGTGCGTGACTTGTCTCCCAAATAACCTCCGTGGTGACGTTTGGCATATTCTTCATTTGTAAATCCAATTTCTTTCATCATCAGCACAACCAGCACATCACCAATTACAGTCATTGTCGTTGTAGAGGTACTTGGCGTTAATCCCAATGTACAGACTTCATCCGGGTTTCCGGTAAAAAGAACAGCGTTTGCAATTTTGGATAAATCGCTATCCGGATTTCCTGTAATCACCAAAATGGGTATTTCTTTATACAGATTATCGACCAGATTAACCAGCTCCAAAATTTCCCGCGTTTTTCCTGAATTCGAGATTAACAACAAGACATCATTGGGCTGAATTACTCCAAGGTCTCCATGTTGTGCATCGCTCGGGTGTATAAAAACCGCAGGAGTGCCTGTCGAACTAAATGTTGTTGCAATATTTAGTGCTATTTGTCCGGCCTTGCCCATACCACTGGCAACCAATTTACCGTTCAGGTTATGCACCCTGTTCTTAATAATCTTAACCGCTTTCTCATATTCATCAGTAACCGGAATCGCTGATATAGCTTCCGCTTCCTGCTTGATAAGCTTAATAACTTCTTCTTTCATAACTAAAGTGTGATGTCTCTATTCCCTCCAAATAATTCCTCAGGACAATAGGTTTTGATGATGAAATTTAAAGGATACAAAAATACTTAATTTTTAGCTCGAACCAATCCACTCAGATTTTTTAGTAAAAAAAGTTAAGTGAATTTATGGAAGATTCAACGATGAACATTTATTCTTTATTGCACGCAATATTTTACTGAGAATTACCAAAAAATAAAAATTACCCAAAAACCTTTTGCCATGCGACTTCATAATTCAATTATCACACAATGCAATCGATTGTATTCTTTTGACTTTTCAACCAAACAATTCAGGAAACCCGCTGTTAATATGTTTTAAAATAGCGAAGGGAGTACCAGAAATTCTTCTTGCCCATTCGATATTTTGATACTTTTATGAGGAATAAGAATTCTCTAACCTTTTAATTAAAATATATAAATTTATGAAGATACACGAATTTCATTCCAGAAACATCTTCAGGAAATACGGCCTTCCGGTACCGAACGATGTACTTTGCCATTCGGTTGAGGAAGTAGAAAAAGCAATGGCAAAGTTTGACGACATGGTCGTTGTAAAAGCTCAGGTACTTGTTGGAGGAAGAGGCAAGGCAGGTGGTGTTAAACTCGCAAAAACCAAAGAAGAAGCCGTAAGTGCAGCCCGTAAAATTTTGGGCATGGACATTAAAGGGCTCACCGTTGAAAAGGTATTGGTGACCGAAGCTGTCGACATCGAAAAGGAGTTTTATGTTGGTCTGATTAACGACCGCAATACCAAAACTGTTACGCTGATGGCAAGTGCCGAAGGAGGAGTTGAAATTGAGGAAGTAGCGAAAGAAACACCTGAGCTAATTCACAAACTTCCGATCGATCCGCTGATCGGCTTGCTGGATTTTCAAGCCCGCGAGGTTGCCATGAAATTATTTGGCGATGTAAAATTAGCCCGACAAGCAGCTATTATCATGCAAAAGCTATATCAGCTTTTTGTTGAAACTGATTCTACAATTGCTGAAATCAATCCATTGGTTTTAACCCCCGATCATAAGATTTGGGCTATCGATGGGAAGATGAATTTTGATGACAATGCACTTTATCGTCAGGCTGAAATAGAAGCTATGCGAGAAGCAGACGAAGATGAGTTAAAGGAAATTGATGCTCACGAAAAAGGTCTCTCGTATGTAAAACTTGACGGAAACATTGGCTGTATGGTGAATGGTGCAGGTTTGGCAATGGCTACAATGGATATGATTAAATTGTATGGTGGCGAACCGGCAAACTTCCTGGATATTGGCGGAAGCTCAAACCCTCAGAAAGTAGTTGATGCCATGAATATTCTCATTTCAGATAAGAATGTGAACGCCGTAATGATTAATATTTTTGGTGGCATCACTCGTTGCGATGATGTTGCCCGCGGACTGATTAAAGCTCTGGATATTATTAAATCAGACATTCCTATTGTAGTTCGACTATCAGGAACGAATGCTGAAGAAGGTCTAGCACTGCTAAAAGAGACAGGACTACCTACTGTAGAAACCATGAGTGAAGCCGCAAAAAAAGCAATCGAGTTAAGCCAAGGTCAGAAATCATAAAAACCAGACAAATGAGCATTTTAGTAAATAAAGATACAAAACTGCTGGTGCAGGGAATCACTGGCCGAGATGGACAATTTCATGCCGGACGCATGAAAGAATATGGTACGAACATTGTTGCCGGAACCTCTCCAGGAAAAGGAGGGCAAGAAGTGAATGGTATTCCCGTTTTCGATACGGTATCAGAATCCGTAAAAAAGACAGGAGCTAACACATCTATTATTTTTGTGCCAGCTGCTTTTGCGGCGGATGCAATTCTTGAAGCTTCCTATGCAGGAATTGATTTGGTCATTGCAATTTCGGAGGCGTTCCTATTCAGGATATGATCCGGGTAAATTCAATAATCAAACAAAATGGCACCAAGTTAATTGGTCCCAACTGCCCGGGATTAATTACTCCAGATGAAGCACTGGTTGGTATTTTGCCAGGCATGATCTTTAAAAAAGGAAATATCGGATTAATGTCGCGTAGTGGAACACTCACCTACGAAGTAGTTAACATGCTAACTACGAACAACATGGGACAAAGCACTGTTGTGGGAATTGGTGGTGATCCGGTCGCCGGACTATACTATCAGGAAATATTGGAAATGTACGAAAATGATCCGAAAACAGAGGCCGTTGTTTTAATTGGTGAAATTGGTGGAGATGCAGAAGAGCAGGCAGCTGAATACATTGCCAAACATATGACCAAGCCAGTCGTTTCGTTTATTGCCGGGCAAACGGCACCTCCCGGAAAAAGAATGGGACACGCCGGAGCAATCATCTCTAGTGGTGCAGGTACTGCCGAAGAAAAGGTTAAAGCCTTTGCCAAAGCTAACGTACCGGTCGCAAAAGAACCATCAGAAATTCCTGGATTGTTAAAAGAAAAGCTATCGAAAGTTACTTCATAATTGATAAAAAATAATCCCGCTTAATGGCGGGATTTTTTCTTTTTAGCCGATCTCTTCTTTCTCCTTTTTATTTTGCTACGGCAGCTATTTTCGTTTTATTTTTCTGGAGATAGTTGGCAGCTGATCTCTTCCAAAAAGAATCACACTAAGTCACTTTGAAATTCCACAACACAAATACAAAACTCACTCGTATACGTGAGTGGATAGAGTAATCATACAAATTTAGCTTCCCAACACACAAGAACGAACAATAAAAAAATCCGGTAAAAAACCGGATTTCCATTTTAATAGAGCAACTTACCTAAGTTGTCAAATCGTTTCTGATAGTCAGTTATCGATCGCTGAATCACCTCATACGCTTCCTCAACCTCGTACGTATGTGTAATTTCAGTGTCATTGTCTTTCCCCGGCATATCTTTGTACGTCAGGAAGTAGTGTTTCAAACGTTCTATAACAATGGGAGGTAGGTCTGAAACATTTTTATATCCTTCGTAAACAACATCGTTGTCCAAAACAGCAATGATTTTGTCGTCAGCCTCGTTCCCATCTATCATTCGAAAACCGCCAATGGGTCGGGCATGAACCAAAATATCACCGTGTGTAATATCTTTCTCGGTCAGCACACAAATATCGATAGGGTCGCCATCTCCTTTTATGTTTTCCCGCTTTGTTTTTTCCATGCAATGTTTACCCACTTCATCACCACAAAACGTTTGTGGTATAAATCCATACAATGCCGGCACAACATTTGAATATTTTTGCGGACGATCAATTCGCAAGTATCCGCTATCTTTATCAATTTCATACTTTACCGTGTCCGTAGGAACAACTTCAATAAAAGCAGTTACTTTTTCAGGAGCATTTTTACCAATATAAATTCCGTGCCAAGGGTGTGATTTATAACGAAGTCCCATCAGCCGCCCGATGGGATCAGACAATTTATCTACCATAGTTTCTCTATTTATCAAGAATCAATAATAATTAACCTAAGTTTTTGAAAAAAGTTTTTGAAAATCGCACATTTTGCACAAAAATAGGAAAGTAAAATTGCTACAAAATGGAAAAATGCAAATTTGACTTAACTTTAATTGAAACCAACTACCCAACAATCAATAATAATACCTTTTACCTGTATTTGACGTTACTGGTAGACTAATCTCTTTGACTTAGAAATACAAAAATCGACATTCTTTGAAACAGTCACAACACAAGACTATTAGGCTCACCCAAGATATTATTTAAAAGTTATCAGACCCGGCTACTGTTATTCAACATTTTGTAGAATTTATCTATTTTATTAGTTTCGAACTCTATGAAGTATGTGATTTGTGTGGTATTGAGTTTAATCGTTTTTAATTCTGAGGCAATCCTCCCCGACCCCGTTCAACAATTTTATAGTGACTCGGCCAGTATTCACCGAGCTGAATTACAGATGGACATAACTGTCCATAAACAACTGGACGCTAGTTATCAGCATCAAGCTCAGATTGCGATGAGCTATTACCCGGAGTTGAAAGGGTCAGAAATTGAGTTTGTGCGAAAAGACCTGAAAACGACGATGGCATCCAGACCAACTCTTGGATCTATTTTCAAGAAGAAAGGAAAACGCAAATACCGAATTTATATTGACACGAGTGTGAAAGGCGAAAAAGGTTTGTTGTTGAGTGATGTTCCTTTTAATGCTCAGATTGGTATTATTGGGCATGAATTGGGACATATCGTTGATTATAAAGAAAAAACAGGAATGGGTATTGTGTTGACAGGCTTGGGTTATTTGTTCCATCCATTTCGTAAAAAATTGGAACACAAAGTCGACGAAATTACGATTGCCCACGGACTCGGACACCAAGTTCGGGAATTTTCGGAATATGTGCTGAGAGAACCCAGAGTTTCAGAGAAGTACAAAAAGTATAAGCGGAAAATTTATTACAAGCCCAAACAGCTTTCGACGCTGATGTCGGGGTATTCGATTTATTAGTTTAAGGATTTATGCTCCCCAGTTTTCCCGATCTAAACTGCGGTATTGAATCGCCTCGGAAATATGCACTGCTTCAACTTTTGTAGACACTTCCAGATCGGCAATCGTACGCGCAACCCGTAGAATTCGGTCGTAAGCTCTGGCTGAAAGTCCAAGTTTTTCCATGGCATTTTTAAGCAGATTATTGCTGGCGTCGTCCAATTCAACATAGTCTCGAATTTGGCGTGATGACATTTGCGCATTGCAAAAAACCCCTTCAACCTCACGATAACGGGCAGATTGAATTTCACGAGCCTTAATTACACGTTCGCGAATGGTTAAACTCCCTTCCGTTTCTTTCAACTCCGAGAGTTTTTTAAACGGAACCGGAACAACCTCTAAATGAATATCGATGCGGTCAAGTAATGGACCAGATATCTTATTCAAGTATTTAGGAACCATCCCCGGCGCACAAACACACACTTTGGTGGGATGATTATAATAGCCACAAGGACAGGGATTCATGGAAGCAACCAACATCAAACTAGCCGGATAATCCACTGAAAATTTAGCTCTTGAAATTGTGATCTTCCGATCCTCTAAAGGCTGGCGCATCACTTCCAAAACCGTGCGTTTAAATTCGGGGAGCTCATCCAAAAACAATACGCCGTTGTGAGCTAGTGAAATTTCTCCTGGCTGCGGATAGGTGCCTCCTCCAACGAGTGCCACATCACTAATCGTATGGTGGGGGCTGCGAAACGGGCGCTCGGTCATCAGGGAAGCGTCTTTATCAATCCTTCCAACCACCGAATGAATTTTAGTGGTTTCCAAGGCTTCGTACAAAGTAAACGGGGGCAAAATAGTTGGTATTCGTTTAGCAAGCATGGTTTTGCCGGCTCCGGGTGGCCCAATCATAATGACATTATGACCTCCGGCGGCCGAGATTTCCAATGCCCGTTTGACATTCTCCTGACCTTTTACATCAGAAAAATCCAGATCCGTCGCGTTCAGTTTTTTATAAAATTCTTCTCTTGTATTCACAATGATCTGTTCCAGCTCGTCCCGATCATTAAAGAAATCGACTACTTGATTCAAGTTATCAACCCCATAAACCTTAAGTTGATCAACAACAGCCGCTTCTTTGGCATTTTCGCGAGGCAGAATAAATCCATCAAAACCTTCTTCCCGAGCTTTGATGGCAATGGGCAATGCCCCTTTTATTGGCTGTAGAGTGCCATCCAAGGAAAGTTCGCCCATCATTAAAAAGTGCTCAAGTTTCTCTGGGGCAACCTGCTCCGAGGCTGCCAATACGGCAATAGCCAATGGCAAATCGTAGGCAGAGCCTTCTTTGCGAATATCTGCCGGAGCCATATTGATGACAATCTTCTTACGTGGCCATTTAAAATCATTCAGACGCAGAGCTGACTCAATCCGTTGCTGGCTTTCTTTTACTGCACTGTCAGGCAGTCCGACAAGAAAAAATTTAATTCCCTGTGATACGTCCGTTTCAATGGTAATGGTTGTCGCATCGATGCCATGAACAGCTGATGCAAAGGTTTTAATCATCATGGAGGTAAAATGTTTTCAGTTTACACAACTAAATTTAACGAAAAGTTGTGAATTGTAAAACATTTAGGCGGAGTTGTTTCTAGTTAATCAAAAAATCACAACTTTGAAAACATGGCATCCTCAAAGTTGGCAATTTTTTGAGCCCAAATTTCAGAAAAGTCGATGAATTAAATCAACCAGTAAATCTTTTTTAATGGGCTTGGAGATATAATCATTGCATCCTGCGGCAAGAGACTTTTCTCGATCTCCCTCCATGGCAAATGCTGTTTGCGCAACAATGACTACGTCTTTATTGAATTCTCTGATTTCCTTTGTGGCTTCATATCCGTTTTTTTCAGGCATCTGAATATCCATCATAATCAGATCGATATCAGTATTATTCTTAACGAGTTCAATTGCTTGAACACCATTAGTGGCATAGATAATTTCCGTTGACAAATTTTTTAATAAGATGCTCAGATATTGACTGCTCGCACTATCATCTTCAGCAATGAGAATTTTCAAGTTTTTGTTATCCGCTCCTGACATTCCTACCACGGCATTGTCTTTTATTTGAACATCGTTAGTTTTTGTGTTTTTTAGCGGAATGAAAAAATAAAAGGTTGAGCCTTTCTCTTCCTCCGACTTTACTCCAATTTCTCCATTCAACATTTGTACATATGCCTTTGCGATAGACAAGCCTAATCCAGATCCCTCATACGCTCTTTTGGTTGCAATATCACCTTGAATAAAACGCTCAAAAACAGCTTGTTGTTTTTCAATTGGAATACCAATACCTGTATCTGTCACCTGGCACAATAGCTTTCCCTCCTTTTTTTCAATTTTAATTTCAATGAATCCCTCTTCTGTATATTTAATTGCATTCTTTACGAGGTTGGTAATTATTGAAATAAACTTTTTGACGTCCGTTTCGATAATTTCCTCATCGCTACTCAACAGACTATTAAACCGAAGGTTTAATCCCTTTCGGCTTGCTTCTTCGGTAAAGAAATCACATAATTGATTGATTTCCTTTTTCACATTCATTTCCTCAAGCGACACTTCCATCAGCCCGGTTTCAATTTTCGAAATATCCATCAAATCATTAACAGTCTCAAGTAGTCTATTTCCACTTTGCATGATAATCTCCAGGAATTGCTTTTGGTCTTCACCCGACAACTCCTGATGCTGAAGTAAACTTGTGAAACCCAAAATACCATTCATCGGTGTTCGGATTTCGTGACTCATGTTTGCCAAAAATGCTGATTTTAACCGATCCGATTCTTCGGCTTTCTCTTTAGCTCTTCTTAGTTCTTCTATATCCTCCAATCTTTCAGTCACATTACGCATCATTCCAAGGTTCCCAATCCATTTCCCTTCTGTATTAAATAGTTTCTTTCCAAAGATCTCTCCCGGAAAGACATGATTATTTTTGTCTCTAAAGTCAGTAACAAAAAACTGATCGCTATTTTTCCCATCTTTGTCAAAAACCATTAACCCAGCTTCCTTATATTTTTGTTCATTGGCATAAAGTATTTTGGTAGTTTTGCCAATTATTTCTTCCGAGGTATAACCAAAGGTTATTTTCATTCCATGATTTGCAAGTATTATTTTTCGTGATGTATCGGAGACAATGATTCCATCTTCAATGGCATTAAACATAGTTTCAAAAAGCAACTTCTGATCATTTAGTTGGGCTTCAAAATTTTTATAGTCTGTTATATCCTGAAACGACCCATATAATCCAACAACTTTCCCATTTCTATCTTTTCGTGCAAAACCTTTAACGGCACAATTAACACGTTTACCATTGCACAGAACTAGAACAAGATCTTCTTCGTAAGATACCCCTTCATTGACAGCCCTTTCTACTGCTTTGCTAAGCAAGTTCAGGCTTTCTGATGAATACATTTTAGCATGTTCGGCAAAAGATGGTGCACCATGTTTGGGGTCGAGTTGAAAAATACGGAACAATTCCTCAGACCACGTCACTGTATCTGTTGCGACAACCCACTCCCAACTACCTACTTTTGCAATTTTTTCTGTTCGTTTCAGTCTGGCTTCACTTTTTTTGAGGTTCTCCTCCGCAACTTTCCGTGATGTAATATCTTGAAAAGTTCCTCGTAAACGAACACATCTTCCAGCTTCTATTATCGGTTTACAAATCGTGTGAATCCAGATCTGTCTTCCGTTGGCGGTGATCAATGGAAGTTCCTGGTTATAACCAACTCCTTCATCAATAGCATTACGAATCCCCTTTTCAAGGACACAGCGAGAGCCTTTCGGGAAGAAGTCAAGCGCTTCTTCCAAAGTCGGCATATAGTCGCTCGGAACCTCATGGATTTCTTTCGTAACTTCAGTCCAAAGAACTGTGTTCGCGGCTATGTCTAGTTCCCATCCGCCAACCCGTGCAATTTTTCCAATTTCATTTAAATAATCCAGGCTTTGGGTTAATTCTTTTTCCGTTTCAGAGAGCTTCCTGTCCGTTTCGATGTCAATGCAAATACGTTTGATTTTTTCGGGTAGAATGGTAATAAAATCTGCTTCTTTTATTAGGTACTCACGAGCTCCTATTCTCATCATATCAACAGCAACCCGCTCATCGCCGTAACCGGTCATAGCAATAAAATCTGGGACTTGCGGCAACTTTTGCTTTAAACACTCAATAAGCTGCAAGCCATTCATGTCTGGCAACTTATAATCGATAAGCAACAATTCGTTTTCGGCTCCGGTTATTTTATCAACAGCTTCCGCTCCACTACTAGCAGAACCAGTTAGAAATCCTTCCCGTTTGAGTCTTTTTTGTATTAAATGATTCAATCCGTCATCGTCATCAATAACAATGATTTTGAATAATCTCCAGCCATTACTATTTATAACTCCCCCATCGTTCACCGCTTTAGTCATGCTCGCTTAAATTATATATTTTGATACTCCTTTTTCACACTACATAGAAGAAACGATAATAACCGAATTCAATTTAATCCATGGGCTTATTAACATCGGGAATCTCAACAATGAGCAAAAACAAACCCAGCTTTCGGATGGCATCAACAAATTTGTCATAATCAATTGGCTTACTAATATAATTGCTGCATCCGAGCTCATGACATTTTGTGATTTCTCTCGGATCATCGGTAGTTGTAATCATAATTACCGGCATCCTTTTTAAGTCCGGGTCTTCTTTCACACGGCGCAATACCTCCACACCATCAATTTTAGGCATGTTGATATCTAATAATAATAGCGAGGGAATTCCATTCTCTTTTTCCTTGGTTTGAAACAGATAGTCAAGTGTTTCCTCTCCATCTCCAAAATGAATTATTTTATTCATTAAACCTGCTCGCTTCAGATTTCTTCGAATTAGCGTAGCATGGCCTATATCGTCCTCGGCAAGAATAATTGTTAGTTCCTTTTTCATCGTTTTGTTAAGGCGAGTTTTGCTTAAAGCATTTGGTTTATTTAAAGTTTCGGAAGTAAGATAATAAATTTTGTTCCAATACCGATTGTTGATTCAAGTATAATCTTGCCACTATGTTTTTCAACAACTTGTTTCACAATATTCATTCCCAAGCCAATGCCTGATTTTTCGGGGTTGAGCTTATGAAACAATTCGAAAACCTTTTGTTGATGCTCGGAATGAATCCCAATTCCATTGTCTTCGACTGTGTATTTTGAGAATTCATTTTCTTGTTCTCCTGAAATCTTGATTTTACCTGGTCTTTTCGGATCAAAAAATTTCATAGCATTGTCAATCAGATTGGAGAATAACTGATTAATTTGAAGTTCATCTCCCTGGCAATGGGGCAAATCAGAAACATCAATTTCAACCTGACTTTCATTGATTTTATATTCGTAATTTTCAATAACATCGTGCATCAACTTATTCATATCTAAGTTACTAAAAATGATCTTTTGCCGCCCTAAGCGCGACAGGGATAGAAGTCCTCTGAGTAAGCCATCCATCTTATCGGCACTTGATCTAATAAAGTGCATCGCCTCCGGTATTTCCTCATTCACAACTTGGTTATAGCTAAGCTTTAAAGAATCGGGTAACTCTACATTTTTAAGTAGTTTTGTAAGCTCATTTAACGATGCTTCCAGCTCTCTGTTAAAGCCCTGTATATTCACAAGAGGAGAGCGTAAATCGTGTGTTGTAATATAAAGAATTTGTTGCAATTCATTCGTTTTTGCTTCTAATTCTGAATTCAATATCAGTAAGTCCCGCTCTGCCGCCCTTCTTTTGGTGATATCTTGGATCGATAACAAGATCAATCTGTTTTTTCCCCGTTCCTGCAATAATTCTCTGGCATTAATCAGCATGATTTTTTTCCCAATTCTTTTAAAGTCATGTTCAACCTCATAATCGTCCATCGTTGATTTTTCAGGAAGCACTTCGTTCAAGAGCATTTTAAGAGCAGGAGCATCCCAATGCCCGTTATCAAGCTCATAAAATAGTTTGCCTTCCGTCTTTTCGGGAATAGTTTTAAATGTGGTGTAAAAAGAGCGACTTGCAGACACAACTCGAAGACTCCCATCCAAAACAATCAAAGGGTCACGTACCGTTGCAATAATATTCTCAGCATAATCCCGGGCTGATCGGGCAATCTCTTCTTTCTCAATTAACTCACGTTCATTTGCAGTTAATTGCTCCGTTAGTGCTTTTAGCTGCTGCTCGGAGGCTTGTAACTGTTGATTAGCGGCATCTAACTGTTGATTGGCCGCTCGAAGCTCTTGCTCAATGTTTCGCTGCTTTCCCAGTTCATTCTCAAGTGCTGTAATTTTCTGCTGCCTTTCTTTCATTTTAGCGGGTGTTTTGTTTCGATCAAGAAGATACAACCTTATATTGAGAGTTCAGTAGTACTTGAAAGTAATCTTTCATCCGAATCTCCTTCAGTATAATAAACAAAACCACTGGAAACATTCAGGAAAGCGGATCTTCTTGAGGTATCGCCCACTGCCATTGCATCAATCAAAAGTCCCTTAAGACCAAGACACTTCTGTATCGACCTGAGATTATCCTCACCAATCGTATCATTCTCTCTTTTCAAAACATCGGCTCCACCAATTAAGTACACTTTCAGGTTTTCCTTTTTCGTCCCAAGTTGCGATAGCTGACCAAGCAGCTTATCAATTGCGTTAGAAGCATACTTTGTTGCATATTCCTTTTTTCCTTTGGGTGCAGCTCCCGGCAGCATAACATGAGCCATTCCTCCTATTTTCTGAAATGAATCCCATGCAGTTACCACAACGCATGAGCCAATTGCCGTTGACTTTAAATGGTTATTGATGTCACACACTTTTACTTCTCCAGTGGATACAAAGATCACATTTTCCATTTCTAGTCATTTAGTTCATACCAAATTAGAAGTCGTTAAATTTCGATGTACACAGCATTTGCAAAACGATGAAAATAACTAATATAATAAAATTCAAAGATATCTGTGAATTAACAAGCTGATGATTGAAAAAAGCTTTGTCATTTTGCAGCTATCAAATATTTCGCAAAATCTCTATCTTTAGAATTCATTCAGGAAACCTATGAAAAACAGTACCAGAAATAAAATTTACGAAATTATCTTTGAAGCCGACACTCCCAAAGGAAAGCTTTTTGATGTGGCTTTACTATTTACCATTTTGATCAGCATCGCACTGGTTATAATCGAAAGTGTTCCATCAATCAATAGTCAACACCGAAGTTTGCTCCGCATTATGGAGTGGGTCATTACAGTTATTTTTTCAATTGAATATGCCCTGCGATTACTCGTGGTTAAGAAACCGTTCAGATACATTTTCAGTTTCTATGGCATCATCGATTTATTGTCGGTGCTACCAACCTATTTGAGCTTAGTTCTTGTTGGAAGCCATAGTTTGGTGGTTATTCGTGCACTGCGGTTGCTTCGCGTTTTTCGAATCCTAAAGCTAAACCGCTACACCATAGCGGGAAATAATTTATCGAAAGCACTCTGGGCAAGCCGCGAGAAAATCTTCGTCTTCCTTTTCTTTGTGATTAATCTTGTGGTGATCGTCGGCACATTAATGTACCTGATTGAAGGCCCGGAGCATGGATATGTAAGCATTCCATCGAGTATCTACTGGGCTATTGTTACCATGACTACCGTTGGTTATGGCGATATTTCACCCCAAACGCCACTTGGTCAATTACTGGCAAGTGCCGTGATGATTGCCGGTTATGCCATTATTGCAGTACCAACAGGCATTGTTACAGCTGAAATGATGAAACCGACCAAGAGTTCCAACACTCAGGTTTGTCCGCATTGCCTATATGACAAGCATGAGTCAGATGCCGTATTTTGTAAAAAATGCGGTGGTAAACTAAACTAGACACAAACCAAAAAAAATGAGTTTAGTTTCATTTAGGACTTTTAACGATTTCTCTTTCACCATCTGGCTTGGTTTTTGTATTTTTGTAGATCAATCAATATTTGACAAGCCATGATCGGGAAATTTTTTCATATGCCCAACCACCGCCGCTTTAGCATACCATACCGGTATTACGATCCGGAAAAGGAAGAGATGCAAGAACGTGAAGACAGAATCAAGAAAGAATTGGGGATTCATGAGAAAAAAGAATTTGACTCGAACTACCGGGCAAATATTCGCGGACAATTCAGAAGAGCAATGGGTGAATCATCAAAAACGTCATCAGATGCTCGCCGCAATTACAATACCCGTTTAATTACGTTTGTTATTGTTTTATCAATTGCCGTATACCTATTTTTTAAATTTTAATAATTTTTTGTGTCAGATATCATTCAACTACTCCCCTATTCAGTTGCCAACCAAATCGCTGCAGGAGAGGTTATTCAACGTCCCGCGTCAGTAGTCAAAGAGTTAGTCGAAAACGCGATTGATGCCGGGGCATCGCAAATCAAAATCAACTTAAAAGATGCCGGCCGCACCTTAATTCAGGTAAGCGATAATGGCTGCGGAATGTCGGACACTGATGCCCGTATGGCCTTTGAGCGTCATGCCACATCTAAAATTAAAGAAGCCAACGATTTGTTTGCCATTCGCACGATGGGCTTTCGTGGCGAAGCACTGGCGTCCATTGCAGCAATTGCTGATGTTGAACTGCACACACAACAACACGATCAAGAGATTGGCACCTTGATTCACATCAATGGATCAAAATTAATTAAGCAAGAAGCCACGCGTTGCAGCTGCGGAACAAATTTCATGGTAAAAAACTTATTCTTCAACGTTCCTGCACGACGCAAATTCCTAAAATCAAACGCCACAGAGCTCAAACACATTATAAATGAAATTCAACGGGTTGCCTTAGCCAGTCCAGAAATATCTTTTTCATTAATTCACAATCAGCAAACGATTTACGAGCTGGAACAGGGCAACATCAAAAAACGCATTGTTGCTTTATTTGGAAAAAACAGCGCTCAAAGCCTAATTCCGGTAAACACCGACACCAGTTTGGTGAAAATATCAGGCTACATAGGACAACCCAAACATGCCCGAAAAACTTTTGGTGAACAGTTTTTCTTTGTCAACAAGCGGTACATGCGCCATCCGTTTTTTCACCGCGCAGTGATGCAGGCTTATGAAAAAATATTACCTCCTGATGGAATTCCCTCTTACTTTTTGTTTTTTGAGGTGAAACCGGAAGATATTGACATCAACATTCATCCAACGAAAACGGAAATAAAGTTTGAAAGTGAATCAGCAATTTGGCAGATGATTAAAGCAACGGTTCGTGAATCACTAGGAAAACACAACGTGGTGCCATCTATTGATTTTGATCAGGCCGGAAGCATTGATATTCCAATTGCACGAAAAAGCGCAGAATCGGTTGAACCTCCTAAAATTGAGATCAATCCTACTTACAATCCTTTTGAGGAGGAAAAGAAATTTTCTGGAGGGGCTTCGTTCTCTTCAGGCTCAACTAATCAAAAAAGCCAGTCGCAGCACTGGGAAAAACTATACCGCGATTTTAATACGGATGAGCAAAAGGAAGAGTCATCCAATTTTCCGATCATTGAGCCGGAAGAACAAGCAG
This sequence comes from uncultured Sunxiuqinia sp., assembly GCF_963678245.1. Classification (NCBI taxonomy): domain Bacteria; kingdom Pseudomonadati; phylum Bacteroidota; class Bacteroidia; order Marinilabiliales; family Prolixibacteraceae; genus Sunxiuqinia; species uncultured Sunxiuqinia sp. Next base: position 105,914 of record NZ_OY782772.1, on the reverse strand, counting down.
GTGGGACTCTGGAGATCAAACATGAGGAACAGTACAGTGGTAAAACGTTTATCCAGTTTAAAAATAAATACATTCTAACACCTGTCAAATCAGGATTAATGGTTATTGACCAAAAACGTGCTCACGAACGGATTCTTTTTGAGAATTTCATGGCGATTCTTGAAAGTGAAGAAACTGTCAGTCAGCAACAACTTTTTCCCCATACGTTTGACTTGAATGCAGCTGATGCTGAGATGCTTCGCTCGGTGTTAGATGATCTAAAAGCACTGGGCTTCGACATCCGCGACTTTGGCAATAACAGTTTCATTATCAATGGCACACCGGGCATGCTTAACAATTCGTCGCCTTTGGAAATTATTGAGAGCCTGCTGGAAGATATAAAAAGCTCGGCGACCAACTTTAAAGAAAAAGCCCGGGAAAAAGTTGCAGCATCTTTAGCTGGTGCTTCTGCGGTTTCGTATGGATACACCATGAAACAGGAAGAAATCAATCAATTAATCGACCAATTATTCGCTTGCTCAACACCAAATTTTTCACCAGCAGGCAAACAAGTGTTAACAATTATGCCGTTGGAACATTTTGAAAAACTTTTGAAGTGACAATTTGTCCTTTGTATTGTTACTTTGTATTGAAAACAATGTTTGGCGTGGCTCTTGCAGTCACCATCTAAATTTTTCAGATATGCAGAATTTCAGACCCAATTTAAGTTCCATACCTCCGGTTGTTAAAAACCTGATTATCATCAATGCGCTAATGCTTTTGGCAACCTACATCATGAGCATGCGAGGCATTAATCTTTCAGGCATACTCGGCCTGCACTACATTGCTTCACCCAAGTTCGAACCCTACCAAATTGTTACGCATATGTTTATGCACGGAGGTTTTACACACCTCTTGTTTAATATGTTTGCACTTTGGATGTTTGGGCGAATTTTGGAAAGTGTTTGGGGACCGAAACGATTTTTCATTTACTATTTTGCAACCGGATTGGGTGCCGCTGTTTTGCACACCTTTGTCAATTGGATTGAATATCAGTCAGTGGTTTCACAAATGACACCGGAGAATATTGACCTTGTCATGCAGAACGGGGGCGATATTTGGATGCAAGGAAAAAACTATACTGATCCACTGATGGGCAAACTCAATCTACTGCTGAACGTTCCGACTGTGGGTGCATCGGGTGCGGTATTTGGCGTATTGCTTGGCTTTGGAATGCTATTCCCAAATACCCAGTTGATGTTGCTTTTTCCTCCCATCCCAATCAAAGCAAAATATTTTGTGGTTGGTTATGGGTTGATTGAACTATATCTTGGACTGTCTCGCCCGGGAAGTAATGTTGCTCACTTTGCCCACTTGGGAGGAATGCTTTTTGGGTATCTGCTTATTCGCTACTGGAATAAAAACAGTAATAATTTCTATTAGTGCGAGACATGAGTATTATAGATGAAATAAAAGAATCATTTAAAAAAGGGTCGGTACTAACGCGGCTGATCTATGTGAATATTGCCGTTTTCTTGTTCATTCGGATCATTAACGTGTTTTTCTTTTTATTGGATCAGGATTTTTCTTTGGTCAGTTGGCTGGCTTTACCGGCCGACATCCATCAATTGGCATATAAACCTTGGACTCTGGTTACATACATGTTCCTTCACTTCGATTTCTTCCATATTCTTTTTAATGTTCTCTGGCTGTATTGGCTTGGCAAAATATTTCTATTTTATTTTACCGAGAAACAATTGTTAGGAGTTTATATTTTGGGTGGTTTAGCAGGTGGCCTCTTTTTCCTGGCTGCCTACAACTTATTCCCGGCCTTTACTGATATCGTTGTGTTTTCTCGATTGCTTGGTGCATCAGCATCTGTAATTGCCATCGTTATTGCAGTTGCCATGTGGGCTCCGAACCATACAATCAACCTGATGTTTATTGGTCCGGTTAAAATGAAATATGTGGCACTGGTTTCTATTGCTATGTATGTGATCGGAATAGCATCATCAAACTCAGGTGGAAACATCGCTCACATTGGCGGCACTTTGCTCGGTGTAATTTTTGTTTTGCAATATCGAAAAAACAAAGACCTGACAAACATCGTCTCCACAGTTGTGGATCAAGGAGCCAAAATTTTCACCCCAAAACAAAGGATAAAAGTAACCTACAAAGGTAAACCCACCGATGATATTGAATACAATCGTCAGCGAAATCTGAAGCAGGAAGAAATCAACCACGTATTGGAAAAAATCAGTAAATCAGGTTACGATTCGCTAACAAAAGAAGAAAAAGAACTACTGTTTAAAATGGGAAAATAAGCTTCGTTTTCAACACCGGATTTTCGGCCAATTTATGTTTTTATGACCAGTTACTCCACATATATTCCCGATTTGAGTAGCGAGCTATCGTTTCGCACCTCTAGAAGTAGTGGCCCCGGAGGACAGCATGTTAACAAAGTAGATACACGTATCGAATTACGTTTCAATATTAGCAACTCGCAACTATTGCGTGAAAGTCAAAAAGAAATTTTGCTTAAGAAACTAAGCAAAAAACTTACCAACGATGGTGACCTAATCATCGTCAGCCAGCAAGATCGCTCACAACTTCGAAATAAGGAAATCGCAACTGAAAAATTTTATTCAACCATACAAAAAGCACTGCGTCCGGTTAAAAAACGGAAAGCCACCAAGCCTACCCGATCCTCGATTGAAAAACGCATCAACAAGAAAAAACAAACCGGTGAGAAGAAAAAATGGCGTGGAAAAATTGAACCTTAAATATCCGTTCAACATGTTCTTAAAATCGATCAAAACACAATTAATAGCAATGCTAATCCTAACCACAGGAGTGACATCCAAAGCCCAGAATTATTCCTCGGAAATTATCAGAACCGGAGACTTGCTATTTCGTGAAACAATATCGAACGGTCTGTCGAAAGCCATTGACAAAGTAACGCAAACCGAAAAACATACGCACTTTTCGCATATTGGATTGGCTCTTGTTGAAAAAGACTCGGTTTACGTGCTTCACGCCAGTCCTATTGGGGGCACCTGTAAAGTGAGTCTGAATGAGTTCTCCCACCCTGAAGGTGATTCAACGCAAGTAACTATTTTCCGGCTGAAAACAGCGTATCAAAAAGCCATCCCGGCAGCGATCGACAAAGCCAGCAGCTTGCTTGGGAAACCATACAACTTTAGCTATTTGCTATCCAACACAAGCCACTATTGCTCCGAGTTTATATACCTGGCTTTTGCTCAAGATTCTATTTTTGAGCTAACCCCAATGACTTTTAAAAATCCAGAAACCGGAAAATTTGCACCAACCTGGGTATCCTATTATCAACAGTTGGGAATCGATATTCCGGAAGGAAAGCCTGGGTGCAACCCCAATGGCTTAGCAGCTTCTGAAAAAATCGAACGCATTCTGGAGTTAAAATAAATTGATTGCGGAAACAAGTAGACACCGCCAATAACAAATGAATCCTACTGTTTCCACTCTTTCCAAAAACACATTTTTCTAGTCCACTGGCAGCGAAGTATAATCAATGGCAAAGGACCATCAGTCTTACAGATTATTAATCTTCGTCAAAGAGCGGCAGCTCAATATAAAAAGTGGTTCCTTCATCCAGTTCGGTTTCAAACCAAATAGTTCCTTTCGCATTTTCAATAATTTTTTTGACAATTGCCAACCCTAAGCCCATTCCACTGCTTTTAGTTGTAAAATTGGGCTGAAACATTTGTTGGCGAATATTTTCAGGAATACCACACCCGTTATCCTCTACAGCAATTACAGCGTTATTCTTTTGTTTGGAAAGTACCACTCTCACCTGCCCCCGACGTTCGGTTGGAATAGACTGAATGGCATTTTTTATCAGGTTCACCACCGCTCTCGAAATCTGCTCGTGATCGGCATAAACAAGAAACTGCCCTTTCTCCTCAAACTCCATTGAAAAATCAATCTCCGTATTCGATTGAAACAACTCGGTAACATTGATTAATTGATTGACTAAATCGAATGCTTCATTCCTGGCTTTTGGCATTTTAGCAAAGTTTGAAAACTCGGTGGCAATGTCCGACAACGTATCAATTTGCTCGATCAGTGTACGTGTTACCCGGTTAAAATAATCGTCAAAATGCTCACCCTTATTATCTTTAGCTCGCTGTAAATATTGAATATTCAATTTCATTGGAGTTAGCGGGTTTTTGATTTCATGTGCAATTTGCTTCGCCATTTCACGCCACGCCAATTCACGCTCGGTCCGGGCAAGTAAATCTGCACTTTCTGCCAATTCTTCCACTTTACGATTGTATTCCTTAATCAGGGCTCCAATTTCATCATCGCGATTATAGCTGATTTGTTCGTTCTTTTTAACCAGCTGGATTCCTTTAAGTTTTTCGCGAACCAAGCTCAACGGACGAGTAATTTGGTTGGCCAGCAATACCGCAACAATCACGCTTGCCAAAAACAGCAAAACATACAGGTTAATAAATGCTACAATAAAAGTAGAAATCTCCTGCTTCAACTCATCTCCCCGCGAAAAATAGGGCAGATTGATAAAACCGAGGTAGTCGCCACGATTATTAATAATTGGCTCGTAAACCGACAAATAAGACAACTTGCCAATCTTTTCAGGCTGGGAATAGTTGACCTGGTAATTCTCAATCAATTCATAAAAAGCTTCTGTATTAATCCGGTTCGAAATAATGCCTCGCAAATAAATCTCGGGCCGCGAAGAAGCAATTAACTCTCCATCCATACCAAAAATATTGATGTCGGTTCGAAAAACAATGGACAGCTTATTCAGTTCCCGCCATAGCCAATCGACCAACTCCGGCGATATCTCATCCACATTATTCAATCGCATGTCAATTTCTTCAGCAATTGACTTCATCTTTTCGTTCAGATCATCCTGATGCTTTTCTTCATATTGCTGAATGTTATAAAAGATTGTCCCTCCGGCAACGACCATCAACGAAACCAACACAACAGTAATGATGGAGGCCTGTATTTTAAACTTCAGGTCGTAAATCATTGCCTTTTTTCGATATGCCGGATTACCACCAAACACCACCGCCAAAATAAACAGAAAGTAAAAAACAAAAAGGTATGGGAACGAAATTAAGTAATCAAGCAATTCAAATTTTTTACCACTGACAATGATGTAGTTACCATGTCCCAATTTATGAATCAGATGATCGTAACCATCCCATTTCTTGAGCGCAAACTCTCCATCGTCGTTTTCAATATCGTAACTGTCGATGTAATAATTGTACTGGTAGTCACCACTTAAATGCACCAGCTCTTTGTCGAAATATTTTGAATAGGAAAAATGTCGATAGCGGTCAGGTTTGGTCATAGATTGATCCAGCAAAAGCTCAGGAAACCCTGCGCCTTCGGGTAGCAAACGCGAATTAAGTTCAAAGAAGATAGATGTACCCAACGAATCGGCAGATAGTGGATAGAAGATTTTTCCCATGTAGGAAATCCGACCATTCAGATTATCCATGAAGTAAAAATCGGTACCCGGAATCTGAATGCCTGATTCATCAATCATATTTTCAAAAAACGGAAAACAGGGAACCCATTGATTATCGGGTTCAACCAGTAAGCTATCCGAGCCACGACAGAGAATAATATCCACGTCATATTTTCGAAAATAACCACCAAAATACTGGCGTTCAATATAACTCTCCAGCTCTTGATAGGTCGTCGACAATAGATACGGAATTACCGAATCAACACTCAACTCTTCGTAAATCTCTGTTAAAAAGATCTCAGCCGCCGGATCATGCTCCGAGTTAAGTGTTATGCTCATCAACTTCTGGCTTTCAATCCGCCGAATCTCACTGTAATGCTGGATAGTAATCAAGGTGAAAAATGCAAAAAGCGAAACAAAATAAATCAGATAAGAAAGTGAATACCGCTCAAACTGGGTATTCTGCAAGGCAAAGACAGAAAAATTGGTCAGCAAAAACAAACTAACCATGTACACGTAACCATTTCCTGCAAGAATAGCCGAGCTTACACTAATGATAATTAGCAGCAGATGAATCTGTAAAAATCGTTTTTTAGAAATATATCGACCACTTAGTTCTACGATCTTTAAATTGATTAAAAAAGCAGAAAAGAAAAGTAGCGCTACAATGAAATATCCGATAATGCTATCCAGGTTAATATCGTCAATTTGGTTCAGCTGAAACGAAATACTACTATTTACAATCAGGTTTTCAATCAGATAATTGGCAAGAAGATAAACAAGTAAACTAGACGAATATACCATAAGAAGCTCAGTCCATTTGGCATTTTTTGAGTACGAAAAATCTTTCACAAAATTCATACTCCAAAAGAAAAACAAGATGGCGAAAATGAGTAAATCGCCCAAAGACGGAAGCCAAAAAGAATAAGCGTACAGCGATGGCCCAAATAAATCGAACGCGTACAAAAACTCGGGAATACGAAACAAAATATGAATCCAATAGAATCCGATAAGCGATAAGCCCAGAACAATAACACGGACGACAAAATTTTCGTGCCGAAATAGTTTGAAGAACCTTCGAGCAAAGACCAGTAGAAATATAAAAGCCAACACGAATACGAATGCCGGAAAATAAAGTTGATCAACGCTACATTTTATTTTCCCTGTCGGCATAATCGAAAACAGGTAATTCCCATTCTCATCGCGAACAGGCAGGTTGTAATCTGACTTTTCACGCTGAATTACAAATCCATCAGGCAAATCAAATGGGTTGACGAATTGATTGTTTATAAATTGATTTTCAATGCTGAACACATCCTTGATTTGAATTAGTCCAACGACATTCAAAGAATCTACTTGACGGTTGAGCCCCAGATAGGTGCCATTTGGCAGAGCCAGCAACTGCTGATCTTTCATTTTGCTTGAATAGCGGCTGGTAAATGCAAAATGATTATGTGACCAATACAGCAACTGGTCGCCTTTCAAGATAACAAACCCAAGTCCTTGATCATGGAAAATGGTTGAATAATTGATAAATGCATTCTGAAAATGGCCATCAAAATCGGGGTTGTTCAGCGTTTGCTCAATTTCATCCAACTGAGCATTTAAAATATCTTTTTGATTATGCAGCTTATTTTCAAAAGTCTGCACCAATTTGACTTCCGGATTGTGATACAATACATGGTGTTCCAACAAAAAGGCCCCTATAAATAACAAAAGCGAAAAAAACAGGTAATTATATTTTGTATTGTATCTCATAAATCAGTTTCAATGCAACTATTCGTGATGATAAGGTTCGCCTTTTAGAATCGTTAGTCCTCGGTACAGTTGCTCGCTAAAAATCAATCGAATCAGCTGATGAGAAAAGGTCATTTTTGACAAGCTTACTTTACCAGTGGCTTTTTGATATACGGTATCCGAAAATCCATAAGGTCCTCCGATAACAAAAACAAGGTTCTTAATTCCACCAAGCATCTTCTTCTCCAAAAATCGTGCAAATTCAGTTGACCGAAAAGTCATCCCCTTTTCATCGAGTAAAATCAACTCATCGCCAGCCTTTAGCTGATCGAGAATTAAGCTACCCTCCTTTTCTTTTTGCTGCTCTTCCGACAACTTTCTCGTATTTTTTATATCCGGAATCACCAAATACTCGAACGGGAGATAATGAGGGATTCGCTGATGATATATTTCAATTCCCTTTTGCAAATAAGGCTGGTCAGTTTTTCCAACTACAATCAATTTAATCTTCACTCTATTCTATCTTAAAACAACGTTCTACTTTTTTAACTCTAAAAATGTAATCTATAAATATCAGCATTCTTCCTGAAAAGTTTATATCATTAAGACAACAAAAAATCAAGCGGGCATCTCTTGATAGATACAATCTTAAATTTGTTAACTTTACAAAGTTAGATACCGTGCTATATGTATACTCCTATTTGGTACAATTTATGCATATAGACAACGCATTCAAATTGATAAACAATGGAAAATCAAAGCATTAAAACAATCATACTGGGACTAGTTTTTACAATTGCGACTATTGCTAGCTTTGCGCAAGTTCCTGACGAAGTGATATTAAGCTTGAAAACAGGAAATGCCTCAACCTTGTCAAACTATTTCAATGACAATATTGAGTTAGTCGTTCTTGAAAAAGAAGATGTTTACAGCAAAGATCAGGCAAAACAAATTGTTGCCAACTTCTTTTCAGCCAACACGGCACAGCGTTTTGCAATTATTCACCAAGGAGGAAAAGAAGGTGCGCGTTATGCCATTGGAAACCTGACAACCCAATCCGGCGTTTACAGAGTGTACTTTTTATTGAAAGAAAAAGGATCACAAGTATATATTCACCAATTACGAATTGAAAAACAGTAGCTGAATGAACATCAGCCAACGAAGGCATAAAATTAAGCGTTTCTTTCAACGGCTTTTAATTTGGGCCCGAAAAGCGAGTTTGCCTGGTTTTGATGATATTGCGCTTTATGATGTTGGGCTTTTTTTTTGGCACAGTATTGTCAACGGATCCATCACAACCAGAGCTTCGGCAATTGCTTTTAGTTTTTTTCTTGCACTTTTCCCGGCCATTATCTTCCTGTTTACCCTAATTCCTTATATACCAATCAGGAATTTTCAGCAGGAATTATTTTTACTGATTCAGGAATTTCTTCCTCCCGATGCATTTTCTACAGTGGAAGAAACCATACAGGATATCCTGACCCGTCAGCGGGGAGACCTACTGTCGCTTGGTTTTTTTATGGCGCTCATTTTTTCAACCAATGGTCTGGCTAGTATGATGAGCGCCTTTGACGGCTCGCTACACACCTTTAAAAGAAGAAGTTGGCTAAGTCAACGGATAACGGCGGTGGTGCTTTTATTTATTCTTTCTATTTTAATTACGCTTTCAATTGCCTTAATTACGGGAGGTCAATTTGCAATTGATTACATGTTAAAAGTGGGTTTATTGAATGATAAGTTCACCTACTATTTGCTCACTTTTGGGAAATGGATTATCACCGTCACCTTGTTCTTCTTTGCCTTTGCTTTTCTGTACTATTTTGCTCCGGCCAAGAAAACCACGTGGCGTTTCATTTCTCCTGGAGGAACGCTAGCCACTTTTTTAAGTATTTTTGTGATGATCGGTTTCAGTTACTACATCACGAACTTCGGGCAGTACAACAAACTTTACGGTTCCATCGGAACTCTGCTTGTTATTCTGCTTCTTTTTTATTTGATGTCCTTGATCTTGTTGGTTGGATTTGAGCTCAACGCCAGCATCAATGAGGCACACCAGCAATCACAGGAAGTCTGAGTTTACCTTAAAAAATCATCATTTCGTCGAAAATCTAACTCATCAAGCAAAACGATTTGTAAATTTAGATTCAGAAATAAATTCAAAATTGAACAGATATGCAATCACACGAAATTGATTACAAAATTATCGGACACGATGTCCAATTGGTAGAAGTGGAGCTCGACCCGGGAGAAACTGTCATTGCGGAAGCTGGTGCCATGATTTACATGGAAGACGGGATTAGCTTTGAAGCTAAGTTAGGCGATGGTTCCAATCCGAGAGCAGGCTTTTTCGACAAAATTCTATCGGCGGGGTCCCGCATTATTACAGGCGAATCGCTTTTTCTGACACACTTTGCCAATCAAGGCTGGGGTAAAAAGCATGTTGCATTCTCTGCCCCTTATCCCGGTACAATCATCCCGCTTGATTTAGCATCCATGGGTGGGCGAATCATTGTTCAAAAAGACGCATTCCTTTGTGCTGCGTTGGGTACCAAAATCTCCATCACCTTTAACAAACGGTTAGGAGCCGGTTTTTTTGGCGGCGAAGGTTTTATTATGCAAGAGCTTATCGGTGATGGAAATGCTTTCGTTCATGCCGGCGGAACAGTCATTGAGCACCAGTTGAATAACGAAGTTCTACGCGTTGACACCGGCTGCATTGTGGCTTACGAACCTACAGTTGATTTTAGTGTTGAACAATCAGGCGGCTTGCGCTCCATGGTATTTGGTGGTGAAGGAATATTTCTGGCCTCTCTTCGCGGAACCGGGAAAGTTTGGTTGCAATCCATGCCAATCCGAAAACTGATTGCTCAACTATCGCCAAGAGGAGGAAACCAACGGAAGGAATCCGGAGGTTTACTAAATCAGTTTTTGCAAGACTAACCAACAAAGACCCGGCTTGTTTCGGGTCTTTTTGTTTAATATTAACTATTATGCAGTTGTCTCTAAATGCTTTCGATAGTGGTCAATCGCTACGCGATAGTTCGGATCTTCAACGATGTTGACATCGCAAATCTTTTCAGCTCTTTTAATCAACTTGATACAGTCTTTACTCAAGTGACGAAGGTGAATGGTTTTTCCTTCTTTCTGATAGCGTTCATCCAGCTTGTTGATTGCTTCAATAGCCGACTGATCCATAATTCGCGATTCTCTAAAGTCAATAACTACTTCCTGAGGATCATTTTGTACATCGAACCTGCCGTTGAAAAAGGTGGTTGACCCAAAGAAAAGAGGACCAATAATCTCATAATGCTTGATTCCATGCTCATCAATCTTTGTGTTAGCGCGAATACGAACAGCATTTTCCCAGGCAAAGACCAACGCGGATACAATAACTCCTGCCAACACGGCAATAGCTAAATCAAAAATGACAGTCAATCCTGTTACCAAAACGATAACAATCAAGTCTGCCACCGGGATTTTATTAATAACATTGAATGTACTCCAGGCAAATGTTCCAATTACCACCATAAACATCACCCCAACCAAAGCAGCAATTGGCACCATTTCAATATAATCAGAAGCAAACAGAATAAACGCCAGCAATGACAAGGCTGCCACAATACCGGATAATCTGTTTCGTCCACCTGATTTTATGTTGATAATACTTTGACCAATCATGGCGCATCCACCCATACCACCAAAGAAACCATTGACCAGATTCGCAGCACCCTGTGCAGCACATTCCCGGTTTCCGCTCCCCCTTGTTTCTGTTAACTCATCAACCAAGCTCAATGTCATTAGTGATTCAATCAAGCCAACAGCAGCTAAAATTATTGCATATGGGAAAATAAATCTTAAAGTCTCAAAATTCAACGGAATCATTGGAACATTGAAGCTCGGCAGTCCTGCCTTTATTCCTGTTCCACCGCGAGCCTGAATAAAGCTCTTCACGGTTTCTGTTTCAATGCCTCCCAATATTACAATTGCTGAAATCACGAGAATACCTACTAATGCCGCAGGTATCGCTTTGCTAATTTTGGGCAGAAAAGTCATAATCAGCATAGTGCCACCCACCAAGCCCAGCATAGTGTAAAGCGGCGCACCACTCAACCATACTCCGCCTACTTTAAACATATTGAGTTGAGAAAGAAAGATAACAATAGCCAGTCCGTTTACAAAGCCCATCATTACAGAATGAGGCACTAATCGAATAAACTTACCCAATCGTAAAAATCCAACCGACATTTGTATTATCCCAACTAAAACAAGGGTGGCGAACAAATACTGTAACCCCATCATTTCGCCGGCTCCTCCCATAGCAGTCCCTTCTTTTACCAAGCTAACCATTACAACGGCCATTGCTCCTGTTGCTCCGGAAATCATTCCCGGACGTCCACCTATCATGGAAGTTATCAGTCCCATCATAAAAGCTCCATACAAACCAATAACAGGAGAAACCCCTGCCACAAAGGCAAAGGCAACAGCCTCTGGCACTAGAGCTAATGAAACGGTTAATCCCGAGAGAATATCGTCTTTAACAGTTCCCTGCTTCTTGTCTATAAACTTAAAATCATACTTCAACTTCATACGCGTATACTTTGTCAGCGCGCAAAAATAGACTTTAAATTTTGAACTATGCTCTACAGCATATCTTTTGACAATCTGTTAATGATGCCTTAATGTAAAATAAAGAGTTGAGTATCCTATTTTTACTTCTTCCTAAAAAAGATTTGTAAAGGCACCCCGCTAAAGTTGAAATTTTCTCGGATTTTGTTTTCGATATATCGGCGATAAGGATCTTTGATGTATTGTGGTAAGTTGGCAAACAAGGCAAACGAAGGTGTTGGACTTGGCAACTGAGTCACATACTTAATTTTGATGTATTTCCCTTTAACTGATGGAGGTGGGTATTTTTCAACAGCCTCCAGTAGGACTTCATTTAGTTTTGAAGTTTTCAGTTTTTGCTGGCGGCTCTCATACACTTCTATTGCTAATTCAAGCGCTTTAAAAATCCGCTGCTTAGTTAATGCCGACATAAAAACAATTGGCACATCGACAAACGGGGCTATGCGTTCGTGGATTTGCTCCGTAAATTTCTTCACCGAAGCATTGTCCTTTTCAACCAAATCCCATTTGTTTACCAAAATGACTACGCCTTTTCGGTTTTTTATCATCAGGTTGAAAATGCTCAAATCCTGACCTTCTACACCACGGGTGGCATCAATTAACAACATACAAACATCTGAATCTTCAATTGAACGAACCGACCGAAGCACCGAATAAAACTCCAAATCCTCGTGAACTTTCGCTTTCTTTCGAAGACCTGCGGTATCTACCAAGTAAAAATCGTGTCCATATTTTGTGTAGCGGGTGTTAATAGCATCTCGTGTTGTTCCCGCAACAGCTGTTACAATATTCCGATCAACGCCAGTCAATGCATTAATGAATGACGATTTCCCCACATTAGGACGACCAACAACTGCAAAACGCGGAATACCTTCTTCATCAGGCATGGGCTCTTTTTTGACAAAACTATTAACCACAGCATCCAACAGTTCACCGGTACCACTTCCAGTCATGGCCGAAATGCAATACAATTCGCCTAAGCCCAGTCCATAAAATTCGTGCGAATCGATAATACGTTCGTGGTTATCAACTTTGTTAACAGCAAGAAAAACCGGCTTTTTAGAACGACGTAATATATGAGCGACATTCTGATCCAGATCGGTAATTCCGCCTTCAACATCAACAGCAAACAAAATCACATCAGCCTCATCAATTGCCAAATGTACTTGCTTACGAATTTCTTCTTCAAAAACATCTTCTGAGTTAACAACGTAACCGCCTGTGTCAATCACCGAGAATTCCTTCCCGTTCCACAGCGCCTTGCCGTAGTTACGGTCTCGGGTAACTCCCGAGATACCATCAACAATGGCTTTTCTACTTTCAACCAACCGATTAAACAAAGTTGATTTACCCACATTCGGTCTTCCTACTATAGCGACTATATTGCTCATTATTCTCTTAATTCCAAGTTATAAATTTCAAATCCCAAGCTCCGTACTTTCTTGAGTTCACACTTCATACTTTACTGAAAATCATATCCAAAGTTATCCAACATACGGTCTTTATCCCGCCAGTCTTTAGATACTTTAACATACAACTCCATAAATACTTTTTTCTGGAAAAACTCTTCCATGTCCTTCCGGGCCTGCGTACCTACTTTCTTCAATGCAGCACCTCTATGTCCAATAAGAATACCTTTTTGGCTGTCGCGTGCAACATTAATCACACACCGTAAGCGCAATAATTTCTCTTCTTCTTTAAACTCTTCCACCTCAATTTCAACCGAATAAGGAACTTCCTTTTGATAATACAAAAGTATTTTCTCCCGAATAATTTCAGAGACAAAAAACCGATCATTCCGATCTGTTAACTCATCTTTTGGGAAATACGGAGGTGCTTCGGGCAACAGTTCAATAATACGGTCAAAAATAGGCCCGATGTTGAAACGCTCGGTAGCGGAAACAGCAAACACGTCAGCTGCCGGCAAAAGATCTTTCCAGTATTCATATAACTTCATTACATCGCCTTGGTTCGACAAATCAATTTTGTTGACCAAAACAATTACCGGGGCGTTTGACTTTCGCACTTTTTCCAGATACTCAGCATTTTTATCTGGTTTTTCAACCACATCTGTCACATAGATAATCACGTCAGCATCAGACAATGCCGTGTTTACAAACTTCATCATCGATTCCTGAAGTTTGTAATTGGGCTTCAAAATGCCTGGTGTGTCTGAATATACAATTTGAAAATCCTCCCCACTCACAATCCCTTTTATTCGGTGACGAGTCGTTTGCATCTTCTTAGTAATGATTGATAACCGCTCGCCAACCAACGAATTCATGATGGTTGACTTCCCCACATTCGGGTTTCCAATGATGTTTACAAATCCTGATTTATGTGCCATTTGCCTGATTTCCTTTTAAAAAGCTCGGCAAAGATAACAATATCCTTTTAGCAGTTAAAAATCAAGTTCTTAATTTTTAGGGAATACGCTATTCGGAGCTATTTTACTTCTTTAGAAAAGCAATTGCACTCTTATTGTACGATTGACTCAAAGCTATCTGAACATGAGAAAGTTAAAAAAGCCCCTCCTTTCGATCAGTCTTTCTAATTTTTGATTTCTTCCCAATGCTGACGCTTGATTGTATGGTGAACCATGATAAGCTCTTTTATTTTACCCACTGCTTGCGGAAACGGCGATATTTTATTGTGTATTCCCATCAAGTATATTGATAATGATTCGTTCGTCCTTATGGATTGCAAATTCGACCCAGCAAGATGTTGCTTTTTATTTTTTTATATTCTGCATATTTCTGATAATAATACATCTAAATCTGAACGAAAGTCAATCCGAGTGTGACTAAGTAAGCTCTCTTTATCTCTAATTTGAGACTCTAGAATGCTTAATAAATCATCTATCACCGAGCTTGCAGAAGAATTAGAAATTGAAAGAGCATGACTTTACCGTTGCCCTAAAGAGTTTAAGCAATATTATAATAATAGCTTCCCAGGTCATGGTAATCCCAAGATGACAGATTTGGAACGAGAGAATGCCCGATTGCACAAAAAAATAAAGTGATGATTTTAATAAGGAACTTTCTGAAGATATACTGCTAAATGTAAATACTGGTGCGTAATCAGATTGTCCTGAAAAATGCAAGATGCTGCTTTTGTATTTTGTCCGAATATCGAAACGGCAAGCTGTTGTAATAATATTGAGGAAATACACACCTTATTCATAGTAAATTGTATGCGATGGTTTAAGACTATTGTTTTGAAGTCTTTATCTTTTAATTAGTTTGCCGGTAATTATTTTCTGACCATTCGTTGCCTTATAAATATATAATCCCTTGTTTAATGTGCCAATGTTTATGCTTTCATTGCGATGAATGTTTTTGGATAGAACAAGTTTTCCGTTAACATTAAACAATTCAAACAAGGCGTCTTTATAGGACTCTATTCCATTAATTGTTATAAAATTGGTTGCCGGATTAGGATAAATATTTATTTCATTTTTAACTCCTATGTTTAAAGAAGTAGATGTTTTGAGATCAGAATAGACATATTCTGTTTTAATATATTCTTCCCACTCGTTAGTTTCTGTATCTCCCTTAAGGTGGTACTTGAATTGAATTAAATGATGAAAAACAGCTTGTTCATTGTTGTCTAGGCCATGAGTCGGTAGTGCTAATTGATCTTTGGTTACATTAAAATCGCAAACAAAATCTTGCGAATAAACGGTAGGAGATTCAGCAAATGTTTGGGTGTAACGTTTTGTTATAAAGTTGTTTTCTAAAGTGTTTTCTTTAAGTTCATCAGCTTCCCATTTGCTTTTTTGTTTGTCCCAATAATAAACAATCGTCTTTTTGATGGTTTTGTCATCATCGAAATATTGCTTTACTTCTCTTTTAAATGGAATAAACTTTACAGAGTCTATATTCCAATTGGATAAGATGTAATAGTCAATCAATTTTTCGGGAGAATAACTGTATTTCTTATTGTTACGAAATTGCCATCCTTCAGTACTATTTTCTGTATCCCAGCTTTGTAAATATGTAGTATCGGCAGATAGTTTGTTATCGACATTGTAAGTATAGTAGGTTTTCCCTACTAACTTCCACATTTCGCTTCCTAAAAAGGTATGCATATAATACAGCGAATCTGATTGTAAAAGCCCTTCGGAATTATAACTGTAACGGTTCTTGTTTATATAAATCCAATCGTCTTTGGTGAAGCTCCATCTGCTTTCAATGGTTTGTATTAATTTGTTTTCGTCGTTAAAAGTGTATTCTTGACGGTGTTTTGACCTATCTATGATTGCACTTTCCCTGGTCAGGGTATTATTTTGCTCATTGTATTTTCTGGTTACTTTTGCTCGAGCTTTCCATTTGTTAGCAGTCTTATCCCAAGCGTAATGCACCATTAAGGTGTCGTTTAAATTGTCATCGTAAAAGAATGTTCTTTTTGTGGTCCTTTGGTTCCATTCCCCACTTTCTTTATCTTGTATATAAGAAATAATAGAGTCCAGCTTTTGAGTGGCAGTTTGTTGCGATTGTAAATTATATTTGAGATCACCTATTTTGTTAGATATAAGGTGTGAATTTAAAATAGTAGCTTTTTTAAGCTGCTGCCCAACTGCCACAATATTAAACAAAATAGCCACTGCTAATAAAATAGTATACTTATTCATTGTTCGAGGTTTTGACGACGCGCACAAAAATAGAAATTATAAATAAAACAAATGCCTTCGTTAGGTTCACTTAAATTATTATAATATTTTTTTTAACAAACTCAATCAAACTGTATCCAAACTTGTTGTATCGCCCTATTTGATAGCGGCTTGCGCATGTGAAGTGTGGGATTAAAGTTGGAAACTTTCAGTTCTGCACCGAGCCAATTCGTTTATTCAATATTTCAAATTTTCCGTCAATCGTCAAATACGAATTGGCGGTGTTGCAACAACGAGCCTCAGCTCAAAGAAACGCTGAAACCCACATTATATATGCATTTTTTCAGCCGAAGTATTTTATTGTTTCAAAATCCATTCAAATACAGGGTCTTTGCCATTCTTAAAGTCAGTAAAGCTTGATTCTATAATTTTATCTGGAGTGATAGTTTTTAAATCTTTGTCAGTTCTTTTAAAGTATTTGGTCGAATATTGCAAGCTAAGAGCTGAAGACGGCAGTTTAAAACTTCTTATTTCACCGAGATGATTGGGTTTCCCGGAAGTTTCTTCTCCAACCAAAATTGCATTAGTCATATTGGTAAAGTCCATGATGTTAATTATTGCAGAAGAATATGAATCTCGTCCTGTAATTACATAAAGTTTTCCTTTGCTTTTAATTTTATCAATAGTTGATAACTCCTCAACTAATTTGGTCCCCTGATAAGAATTACCTCCACCATTGAAGCGGATGTCAAAAACAACTTTATTAAAATCGTTTTTCTTTATGCTATCCACTATTGCTTTATGAAATTTAGAGAATGAAGGAAGTTTTTGAGAATCTCCTTTAAATCCAGATGGTGGATATTCTCTACTCCAACACTTATTATATTGAATATAGAATACATTGTCTTTTGTTAAGACCTTATACCAAAAGGGAGTTCTCGTATTTTGATAGCATAGTGGTATCGGGTTAGGTAGAACTCTAACCATATTATTTTTATTCATTTTTTCAGGATGAATTGTATAATATACAGTTTCACCATTTTGTTCAAGTGTTAGTTTTATTTCAGGTTGTATAGCAAAACCGAAATATTCTAAAAATTGCACAGCAGGAATTATTTTAGGAGCGCTTTTCTTAATCGAAGCTTGATTATCTATTGCTGAGATTGTACTCAATGAATCTATAATTTCACTAATTGCCCTTCCATTTATTTCTATGAGTTTTGCTCCTAGTATAGTTTCATTGCTTTTTGTTGTTGATTGTATCCAAAGTCCATCACTGAACCACATCAGTCCAATCGGAAGAATTTTATTGTAATCAAGGAATGGATCTAAACTTAAAGTGGTATGTGAATCTCCCAAAGTTGCAATCAATTGTTGCAATTTAACTGCTACTTCAAAATCGGATAGTTGGTTTTGGATTTTAGAAATCTCATCAAGTCCAGAGATGAAGTCTTGTTCACTTTTAACCATATACAAATTGTAATGATTTTTGGGGAGTTCAACTTTAATATACTCTATGTCAGAATTCCAGTCGATACTTTTATCGCTCTGAGAGAATGCTGTTAAGCAAGCAAAAAGGAATGTTAGTAAAATTAGGTTTTTCATAGGTGTCGCTCTGTTTTTCAATTCTGACTAACGGGCGGTACATGTTATCGGGCGGTTTTCGGAGTGCGTTCCGGTCCGAAGGACGCGGAACTGCGAACAAGAATCCAGTGAACGACACCGCACGAACCCCGTATTGCAATATGTACTGTGTTGGCAACAGTTTTTATTTATTCTTAATAAGTTGAATAACTCTAGTCTACTATCAGATTATACTAATTGACAACCTCGTTCTCATAATATTCCTCTCTGATTTTAACCAGTTTTTTATCGTTGAAAAATAATCTCACGAAAGACCGGCCAATTTTGTTTGTTCTGATGTTTTCCGAAAAATCAAATGCCCATTCGTCGTAATTAGCCATGTTTGGGTCGAAAGAATCTTCCAATGACTTGTCTGGAAGAATAATCTGATAATCATTGTATGGAGATATTTGCCAAATAGACAATAATTTTTGATACATTACATCTGTCTGGTCATTAATGTGGATTGTAATGTCATCAGGTGTGTCTGAAGGCCATGAGGAACTAGATTCTAACATAGCTCCACCAGTCTCAATGGAACTAACCTTACCTTGATTAAGTCCGACAACAGCCCGTTTTACAATTCCCGATTTTGTTTCCAAGGTAACAGTCCTGTAAAAGGGAAAAATATTCTGGAGTTCTTTTGGATTTGAATAGGGCTTTCTATATACTATTGCGACAGTACCAATTTCTTTTTCTAATCCTAAATCTTGAAGTTGGTTGTAAACTTCAGTTGGAGAACTTCCTATTTGAAGTGTCCATTTTTCTCCGTTTGTTGTGTTTTCTATTCTGGAAAAGATGTCATCTTGTTCACAAGAAAAGAATAAGAATAATGCAGGAACAAAAAATAATAATAGCTTTTTCATGTTTGGCGATTTAAAATTTTTATATTTTATAGATTACATCTTTCTCAATTAGGTTGCGTCAGATTTTTGCCAACGTAGAATGTATGTTGTAGGGGCGGTTTTCGGAAAGCGTTCCTATCCTGCCGGACGGAACGACATTGCGGGAATTCAGCGTGGGACATACCACGACCCTCAATGCAATTCACAATTGTTATGGGTCGTTTTTATTTATTTTCTCGCCTTGTTATTAAAAAAAATCTCTAATTTCTCTTCTCCAAATAGTGGCGCTGTCATATCCATAACCATAGTTGTCATAAAAAATTCAATCGGACCATACGTTTTTGAACTTGTAAATGTCCGAACGCTCCAAAGGGCAAATTTTCTTATCCAATCAGGCAAATGAACAATTCTAATTTTATTCCCGTATGCTTTCAATGCTAATTCAGCAATTTCGTTTTGGGAAAGCAAATCAGGACCGCCGATATTTATTTCTTTTTTCTCTTGGTTGATAGCATTAACGACCTCTTTTGCTAAATCTTTTCCGTGAATTGGATTGAGTTTTAATTTACCGTCTCCAAACAAATAAACTCTTCCACCTTTTGCCATTTTAAGAAAATCTGCCATATCCGAAAAAAATCCATTCGGTCGAATTATGCAGTAATTTAATCCAGAAGTTTTCAAATAATCTCCTAGTTTTTCTTTTGCATCACAAATTTTCAGGTTTCTAAGTTTTTCTCCGTTTAAAACGGATATGTAGATGAATTTTTTAACTCCACTTTTTTTTGCTTCATTAATCAAGTTTACATTTGCCTGATAATCGACATCCATATAAGTTAATCCATCTTTTTGTCTTGTAATTCCAACCGAGCTTATTACAATATCTACATTTTTGCAAATATCTTTTAAGCTATCAGGGTTCGTTACTTGTGCTTCTATAATCTCAAGATGCGGAGCCTTGAGTTTTACTTTTTCTTTATTACGAACAACAATTTTTGTTTCATAATCTCCGTCAATTAATTCTTGAGTTATGAATCGTCCTAAATATCCAGTAGCTCCTGCTAATAATACTTTTTCTTTTACCATTTCTGTAATATTTTCAACGTTTTATGCCGTTTTTATTTAATCACCCACAACGGTTAGTATATAAAAAGTAGGCGATTTCTAAGCACGAAATTTTCTGTTAGTCACAAACTTTGACACAATCCGAAACCCCTGATTTTATTAGCGTTTCTTCTATTTTGCATGTACATTGTTATGTGTAGTATTTTATTCTTCAAAATTGTCAAAATACGAAAAATCTTTTGTAATTTTCCCATTTTCGATTGTGAAAATTGCACAAATTGGTAATTCAAATTTCGAGTTTTCACGTGTAGTTCCGCTCGATATAAATTCCACAATTATATTTTTTTCGCCCGAAGGATAGGTTTGGACTATTCTGTCGTGTATGTCAGAAAATATTGCACTCATTTCCAAACACTTGACAATCGT
The DNA here is from genome assembly GCF_963678245.1 of uncultured Sunxiuqinia sp. Classification (NCBI taxonomy): domain Bacteria; kingdom Pseudomonadati; phylum Bacteroidota; class Bacteroidia; order Marinilabiliales; family Prolixibacteraceae; genus Sunxiuqinia; species uncultured Sunxiuqinia sp. Next base: position 85,522 of record NZ_OY782772.1, on the reverse strand, counting down.
TTCGGCTTTGATCATCTTAACAATTCCCGAGCCAAGTGAAGGGTCTTTAAATTCCGCTTTTTCAATATACATATCTATCATTTTTTGCCAATCGTGATTATTGAAATGTTCAAAATACTGTTCAACTACTTTTTGGTTTTTGCCTTTTTGTTTTGAAAAGTCGCTCTCTTCTGTACAAGATATCGTAAATATCATGATTAGAGTTACAAGTAGTGTTCGCATAATTTCAATGTTCTATCCAGAGGTCAGTTGGCATATTTTCTAATATATATTCCCGTCTGATTTTTTGGTTAATGTTTTTTAATACTTGGTTAATTATTTTTTTGGATTCCATGGTTTGTTTGTTTGAGAAAATGTTAGCCTTTACCAAAGAAAGATAGATGTGTTCGTCAGGTAATTCATTTTCGACAATTTTCAATAATTCTTTTGCCTCCTCGATTCTCTGCACCTTAATTAAACAATAACAAAGGTTCAATTTCGTAATGGGCGAATTTGAAACCGAAATTAATAATTGGTATAGTTTTATTATTTCGTTCCAATGTTCAATGTCGTTCTTCGTCGCCGTCATATGCTTACTTGCAATCAAAGCTTCTATGTAATATTTATTGAGCTTTTCAGGGTTTTCCATGTAGTGGAAACCTAATTTGACAAAGTCGTAGTTCCAATTGGTTTTGTCCTGCTCAAAGAATGAAATGATTTTGTCATTTTTAATCTTTGCCGGAATTCTTGCAAGATGAAAACAAAATAATGCAAGAAGATTTTTTGTTGTTACTCGCTGAAATTTGTCGGACAAAATTTTTGAAAGTGATAAAGCCTCTAAACACAAATCTTCATTGATAATTGAATTGGTTTTCTCGTTGAAAGAGTCAAAACCAATATTGAAAACTGCATATAGAATTTCTTCTACAATTTCAATTTCTTTATCAGCTATTTGCTCAAAAGTCAAATCAAAATTTGCATCTTTTGTCGATTGTCGAAAGTCTTTTTTAGCTCTGTTTATGCTTTTGTAAATAGCATCTTGAGATAGTAAAGTACATTCGCTAATTTCTTTGATATGCAGTCCAAAGATATTTTTCAGAACAAAAATCACTTTTACTTTTGAAGATACCTTTTTGGACTTAGATAAGAATAAAATAGTTTTTAGCCTTAAATCTTCTTTGGGATTTTCTGCTTCTACCTTAGTTTTTAAATCAGATTGCGATTGCAGTCGGCTGTCTTTTTTTATCTGGTTCAAAACATCATTTCGGGCAACAATAAAAAGCCAATTTTCTTTGTTGCCGGGAACTTGGTTTGGGTTCCAACTTTTTAAAGATTTGTAAAATGAATTTTGAATTGCATCTTCAATTTCACTTACATAATTAGCTCCGAATTGACTGAAAAGAGCTGAAAATAACTTTCCGTAAAAAGCTCTGTAACTCGATTCGACAACCGAAGATATTTTATTCTTCATATTCCATTATCGGTCTGATTTCGGTAGTTCCACCCCATAAGTGGCAAGGACAACCTTTTGCCAATTCTATAACCGTTTTTAAATCTTTGGCTTGTAGTAAATAGTAGCCGCCAATCATTTCTTTGGATTCCAAGAATGTTCCATCTTTCACGATACTGTCCTTTCCAGAAATCTGTACGCTATTTTCTTCAAGTCCCTCGCCAGAAATAAGATGTCCCGATTTGCCTAACTTTTCGGCCCAAGCCATATGGGAATTTGTCAATTCCTCCATTTCTTTAGGTGAAAGATTTTGCATTTTTTCGATGTCTTCATGAAGAAGTAATAAATATTTTTTCATTGTAAAATGTTTTAGTTCATTCAAAAGACAGTTGGCATATTCAATTTTGGACATTTCTCTCTAAAACTTTGAAATTTGTTCAAATGTTGAATTTTGGCACGATTTTCAAGCTTGGACATAACGGTTGAAACATGTTGTCGGGGCGGATTTCGAAGAGCGTTCCTGTCCGAAGGACACGGAGCTGCGATGCAAGAATCCGCAGTTGAAAGCCGCACCAACCCCGCTCTGAAATATGTACTGTGTTAGCCTCTGTTTTTTATTCATTTTGATTTGATAAATATTCAACAAAATTCCTATAAATAACTGCCAAATAGCCATCATAAGGTCCCGAGTCAATAAACTTGCGTTCAAATTTCTTGTCAGATACAGCCTTTAGAAATAGGTAATGAAGATTGAAGTCGGGATATCTTGTTGGATATCCTGTGTCCTTTTTTATTGTTTCAATAATCAATTCCAGCTTTTTAAAGTATTCATTTGAAATGTAGTAGTCTGGGATTGCGAATATAGTGTCAATTTGTATTTTATTTTCAATAGTCGAAAATGAAAACTTTAAAACTGGAATTTCATTATATTTTTCTCCTTGACCATAAGGGAAGTTTTCAGTTCTAAAAATATCAAATCCATTCTTTCTTATTTTTATCGAATCCGTATAAAATTCTCCTACTTCAAAAATTGATTTTTTCTCACTACAAAGAATTATCTCATATCCACAACCTATAAAACTAGAGTCACTTTTAAGTTTTCCTATTTCATCATATTTGTAACCGCAAAATGCAACGTCTTCATTTCCTATTTTAGAAAAAGCAATAGGAGAATCATTTTTAGATGAAAAGGAATTATCTATACAATTACATTCTTGTCCATAAACTTGGTTCATGAATAGAAATGCTATCCCAATTATTATAATTTTCATCATAGTTCCTGATTTAAATTGAGCCTAACGTATGTGAAACAGAACTTTTATTCCATTTATTTTTTCTATCCGTGTGACAAAAGGTATTATTTACTTGGAAATGACACTATTTTTGTCACCATTGTATCAAGTCACAAGATAATCAAATGCTCATAATAATCACTTCCGTCAGTTCTTCTTTTTTTCTGAACACTCATCTGTTTATCTGAAGAAAAGCCGGAGCGTTCGTCGCGGCGGTACTCAGAAATAACAAACAAAAAAAAAGACCATCCTTTCGGACAGTCTTTCTGATTTTTGGTTTTCTTCCCAGTCATGCGTTAGCATCCGCCTTGCACGTGCTTTTTCTTTTTATTTTTAATTACCGGAGGTGCTGCTGCCGGTGCATCCAGTTCGGTGGCAGCTGGCGCGATGTCACCACCACCTCCACCAAGAGCAGAGCTTGCAGCTTTCCGAAAGTCGTATTTTGCGATCTCTTCATTCGGGCTGGTTGAAGCGGGTTTTTCAGGATTCATAATCGTCTCCACCCAGTAGTTTAAGCCTCCCTGTAGCACATAGTTGTTTTTGTACCCCAACTGGCGGGTAATCATCCAGGCTTCGTTAGCGTCAGTCGATCCGTTAGAATAAAACACATTCAACTTCACATCCTGATTAATGTAATACTCGTAATCTTCGGAGAGCAAGTTTTCCAACGGAACATTAATCGCTCCCGGCAGGCTAAACTTTTCGAATTCAGCCTTACTTCTTACATCAATCAGCTGTAACGAAGGATCTTTCTGAATCAACATATCAGCCACCTGGTCGGGATGAATAAATTGTAAATTTTCCCGAACTTCGTTGAGAAGTTGCTCGGCGGTTAATTTATAGGCTTTGGTGGTATTTGGCGGAACTGCGGCGATGATCAGTCCCAACGGTAAAATAACACTTGCTAATATTAGTCTTGGTTTCATCGTTTTAATTTTTTTTAATTTTCAACAATTGAATGATTGAAGCTTAGTGCTGATTGATTTCGTAATCATCACGGGCAAATTTTTTCTCAGCCCATTCTCCAACCCAAAACATCCCGACTGCCACAATAGCAATTAAAAATGCCAAAAGTCCGCGTGACATATTCAGCCAGTCGCTTAACAACGGGCTTCCCATATATTTCGCTTTAAAGAAGCCTTCCCACAACGGGTAGCCTTCCATAAAAATGACAATACCAATCAGGATTCCTCCAATAAAAGCCAATGCATCAAGCTTACCAATGGCAGCCGCACAGAAGGAAGTTCCCGGGCAATAACCACCCAAAATAAAGCCGGCACCCATAATTACTCCTCCGCCAATAGCCGACCAAAGAAATGTTGGGTTAATATAGATGAAGCTGAGATCGATCCACCCAAAAAGGCTTAAAAACAAGAGGCCGATTCCTGCAGTAATAGCAGCGGTAAAAAACACTTTAAGCACAGTCGTGTCGTAGCCATAAAACATACCGGCCAAGCGGCGGCTGGATGAAAATCCATTGGCTTCGAGCACAAAGCCAAAGCCGATGCCAATAAAAAAGGCCAGGAGTAAATTGGTATTGGATGATATTATTTCGTTTACAATTAATGGTCCCATAATAGATTGAATTATTGCGTAATTGAATGAATGAATGGTTGAATTAAAGCCAAAGTTTTCGAACAAAATAGGCCATGCCAAAAGCAGCTCCAAAAATCGCTGCCATGGTAATAAAACCTCCGGCCGAAAGCACCGCCATTCCGGTGAGTGCCGATCCACTGGTACAGCCACGCCCCATTTGCGAACCAAACCCAAACAGAATCCCGCCAAACACAGCGAAAATGATCCTTACTTTGCTGGTTACATTGGGGCCTTTTTCAACTTTAAATTTCAAACGGCCTGCCACAGCTCCCGAAAGGAACCCGCCAACCAGTACCCCCAGCATCTCAAACACCAACCACGACTTCAACGGATGCGCATGTCCGCCCAGGTACTCTTGGTAAAAAGCGGTGTTCGCGGTATGCGAAGGAGCAATAGCATTGATCCCTGCAACCAATGCAGCTTTTGGTGCACCACTCGCGCCTAAACCACGCCCCGAAACCCAAAAGGCAACAATCAAAACCAATCCCAGCAAAACTCCACCGAGGTATGGATTCATGTATTTTTTAGTTTCTTTCATATCTGTATAAGTTTTATAGTTTTTTCAATTGTCATTTCTGAACTTGTTTCGAAATCGGTTTGCAAGGAGATCCTGAAAGCAGTTCAGGATGGCTCCCACTTTTTGCTAGTAAAGCCAGCGACTCATTTGTCCGGCATAGGAAATAATAAAACGAAGCATTAAACTTCCGAATAAAACCAAGACTACCGGGATATAAACCGGAATCTTCTTGTGGCGCAGCTCCATCAGCTCCAAAATCGCGGGGACGATCATTCCCAATACCACTACAAAAATCCAGAACGGTGCAGTGTAAGTTCCTCCCAAAAACATATCTGCAGCGTCAATTTGCACTTGCGTGCTGGCTCTGAACCCCATAAACATATGGATAATGAGAAACAATTCAATAACGATAAGCATGATATCTATTTTGGCAAAAACCACTTTCTCTTTCTTGCTTTGAGCAAACAAAATAATGGCAGCCGCACCTGCCGACAAACCGGAGGTCAGAAATAATGGCCCCAAAATAGAAGTATTCCAGAGTGGCCGGGCATTAAACGCAGAAAACAAAATACCGGTGTAAATTCCAAGGATAACGGAAAGAACAATGGTCACCCAGGCCAGCCCAACTTTATTCTTTAAAAAGAATGCATTCAGGTCTCTCAGAATGACATTTTTCCACTCCCACCCGGGGAAGTATTCCTGAATATGAATGGCGACCCAAATAATTGAAATCGGAGTAATAGCCATCAATGTCCATGCTCCCCACGACATGGGAGATTCCAATTTTATGGTTGTGTATAGTTGCCAGAAAAACAGTTTATGACGTAAATCGAGAAACAATGCACCCAGCCCGATCATTAAAATAAACGGAACAATAATGGGGGCACGACGAACAGCTCCACGATATTCGTTTTCTTTACCAAGAATAACATAAAGGGAAGCAAAAAACAGAATTCCTGCAGCTAATCCTCCCAGAAAAAGATAAAGCGGAATTTGCCAGTGCCATATTTCCAAATATGGATCAACGTTCGGGTTCAATCGTCCGCTGGTAATAAGTTCTTCTCTCATCTTTTTACAACTTTAAATCAAATAATACACCTGAGGTTTGGTCCCGGCCTGCGGTATCAGGGTTTTAAACTTTCTTTTCTTCAACACTTTGGAGACTTCACTATTTACGTCATCCAGATCGCCAAAATACATACACTTGGTAGGGCACACCGATACACAAGCAGGTTGCAGTCCATCCTGAATCCGGTGATCACAAAACGTACATTTGTCGACATATCCATCGGGGTGTCCAAATCGCGCATCGTAGGGGCAACTGGTAATACAGGCACCACATCCAATGCATTCGTGCGGAGTAACCTTGACGATCCCTCCTTCGACATAATGGCTTGCTCCGGTTGGACAACAACGAACACAAGGCGAATTGTCGCAGTGATTGCAGCGCTCAGAACGGATTTCGATCTCCAACTCTGGATAGGTTCCATCTGTTACTTCCACAATCCAATCGCGGCAATAACCAATCGGAACATTATTTTCCGTTTGACAGGCTACCACACAATCGGCACATCCTACACATTTTTTTGTATCAACTGCCATTGCATATCTCATGATGTCACCTCACTTTCTTTTTCAAAAACGGAAGGTTACGAAGTTGCCGCGCATGCCGGTTCCCCCCATTATCGGATCAACCAGCACCCGGGTAATCAACTGCGAGTCGCTTGCTCCCTTACCAAAAGCCCGACTTAATTTTTTATTGTTATGCCCAAAACCATGGACCATATACACTGAATCGAAACGAATGCGCTCTGTCACTCTCACTTTTATTGGAAAATCAGAAACAACACCATCCTGATTTTGCAAATAAATTGGCTGACCACTTTTTAGTCCCCATTCTTTAGCAACCTTAGGATTCACCCAAACCACATTTTCATCCATTAAATCAGTCAGGTTCGGATTGTTAGATGTTCGACTGAATGTATGCTGCGGTGCCCGGCCATAATTCAAATGATAAAAGCCGGCTGGCGGTTCCATGTGAGATGTGTATTTCGGCATAGGATCAAACCCCTCTTCAGCCAATGCAGTCGAATACAACTCAATTTTACCGGTATTGGTAAAGAAGTCAATATCCTGGCCTTTCTGATAATACAAAGGACCAAATTCTCGCGGTAGATTTTTCACGCCGATACGCTTCATCTCTTCCAGCGAAGATCCAATTTGCTTCAGTTCCCAATCCAGTTTGTCTTCAAATTTCTCCCAGGCAAAATAGTCGCCCAGTCCCATTTTATTGGCCAATTCTTTTGCAATCCAATAACCCGGTTTAGTATTGTATTTTGGTTCTGCAGCAGGCATCCTCAATGCAATACTAGGCCCCCTCCCCTGTATCACCCGCAAATCATCCCAACGCTCTAAATAGGTGCATTCTGGCAGGACTACATCGGCATAACCTGTTATTTCCATTGGCATGGTATCGACCGTCACCATAAAATCCAAGTTTTGGATAGCTTCCAATGTCTTTTTCAGATCAGGTAGAGTCATGATCAGGTTTGTTCCATTCACAATCCAGGCCTTAATATGGCAATCCAAGTCAGCTGAAGGGATAGTGGCATCGCAAACTCCCGATGCAAGCGCCAGGTCTGCCAGCTTATACTTACCGCCCATCGCATCTCGCCAAGTGCGGGTAGGTTTAGGAAACTGAGGATGAGGATATGCTGGAACTGATGCTTTTTCAGGCACATAAAAACCACCGCGCCGCCCCCAGGAACCAAGTAATGCATTTAAAATTGCCACAGCACGTAAACGCTGGGTATCATCGCCATACCACGTCACATGACGCCCGGGGTGAATGATTACTGATGGAGCGGCATTCGCCATTTCCCTTGCCGTTTCGCGAATTACGTGCGGTTTGATAGTTGTAATTCCATAAGCCCATTCGGGCGTATAATTTTTAACATGAGCCTTTAACTGCTCAAATCCATAAGTGTACTTTTCAACGTAGTTTTTGTCGTACCATTCATTTTCTATAATTTCATGAATCCAGGTTAACAACAAAGCGATATCGGTTGAAGGTTTTATCGGCAACCAAAATTTTGATTTACTGGCAACAGTTGAAAAACGAGGATCAACCGTAATAATGGCGGCTCCTTTATCTATGGCATCCGACATTTCCTGAACCTGGCCATTGTGCATGTTTTCGCCCAAATGCGAGCCGATCAAGACCAAACAACGGGTGTCGCGGATATCTGTTGGTTCCGGAGAATTCAGTCCATCTCCAAACGTGGCGATAAAACCAACTTCACGAGGCCCCCGGCATTGAGCGTATGATGGAGCCGCAATATTTCCCGACCCAAAAGCTTTTAGCAAAGTGCCAAAATAGTGGCCTCCTGAACCATGTGTCAGTAAAGCCGTGCATTCTGCTCCGTGCTCAGCCTTAACTTTTTGCAAGCCTTTCGCGACGACATCCAACGCCTCGTCCCAGCTGGCTTCCCGGAATGTTTGCTTCCCATCTTTGCCTGCAACCCGAATTAATGGCGACTTCAAACGATCTTCATCATGATACATTCCAACACCGCCGGTCCCGCGAGGACATAAGCGACCATTGCAATTCGGATCGTCATCATTACCAACTACTTTCTTGATATTACCTTCTTTGTCTTTATAAACCCATCCGGCACACTTCCAAAAACAAACTTCGCAATAGGTTGGTGTCCGAAGAGTATCGAACGGACCAAAATCACCTAACTTGCTTTTTGAATTTGTCTTTGTTGCCGAGCTTAATTGCTGAGCCCCGAAGATTAATCCGGCAGCACTTAAAGAGGATATTTTTATAAAATCACGACGTTTTTGTGCCATGTGTTTTTAATTTTACTCTCACAAACATACAAAACTCTCCATATCGAAATATGTAAGAATATCGATGCATTGATGAGCTTCGATATGTTGATTTTAAACTTGGAAAAAAAACTCACACAAATTACTGAATTCCAAACGAAAGCAAAGAGATTGTCGCCTATTTAGATTTACTATAAATAAAATGGTAGCTCAATTTATATCTATTCTAAGCAGGCAGATGGGACTTTAAAAAGCATTATTTCTGATTCAAATCCTCAGGTCTGTTTAGGTTTAAGAACAAATTGGGAAACTTTTGAAGCACAGAAGAGACATCAACAAACCGAACGGGTACCTCCCGAACAACCTTTTGCAATTTCAAATCTTTGTGCTTGATCTTTTCTTCTAAAAACGCGCTGAGCTCTTTATTGTACAACGCAGCCATGGGTTCAACACCATTATCGTGTTTAGGAATTATTGCCAGTGCGTCCTCCTTTTGGGCAAGTAGAAACTGAAAAAGCTGGGCATTAAGGTTTGGCGTATCACAGCTGACGATAATATTCCAATCAATTTTCGATACACTTAAAGCAGCGTGCAAACCTCCAATCGGCCCACAATCCGGATAAATGTCACTCACAACAGGTAATCCAAATTGATCATATCCTGATTGATTGGCACTAATGAGCATGTGTGAACAAAGCGGCCTCAACAAATCAATGGCATATTCAATTAATCTTTTGCCCTGATAGTCAACCAAGGCCTTATCCTGTTCCATTCTCGAACTTTTCCCACCTGCCAATATAATGCCGGTTAGCGCCATAAATTGTTTTGAAAAATATTATCCAAAATTGTCGAATTTTTATTTGAGAAAAAATAAAAATGTTATATTTGCACCCGCTTTGACAATCAAAGCAAACATGGTGGTTGTAGTTCAGTTGGTTAGAACGCCGGATTGTGGTTCCGGAGGTCGTGGGTTCAAATCCCATCATCCACCCAACAAAAAAAACTCCGTTGGAAACAGCGGAGTTTTTTTTATACTCATACACTCCCCAACTCCAGGACAAACTCTCAAACAACGAACTAAACCAAAATCTCAGACATCCCCCCACCTTGTCGCTTTCTCGATCAGCTTTCCCTTTTCAAATACAAGATACTGAATAGTGATTTTCTCAACAGACTCTGAGGGTTGTGAATTTTTCCCATGAATCCAACCGACACCAAGCGACAAATAACAACAGTACACCACCAAATCAATACGTTCATCAATCTGTAGCGCAAAACCAATCACATTGATTTTTTTAGAATCCTTTTTCCAAGACAAAGAAAAAAGACTGAATAATTTTCATATTATGGAATTTCAAACAACCGGGTTTTCAGCAAATCTATTTTCTGTTCCTTTCTAATTGCCTTCTCACCTGCTCATCTCTGTTAAAAAAGAATGAGTTAAAACCACTGGTATCAGACCTGTCTGTTTTTCTTTTAAAACTGAAATAAAAGACAAGACGAGCCTCCAACGATACTCCTCTTTTAAGATGCTCGTTCAAAAAGTAACCCGACTGCTCCAAGTCCAGTTTATTAACTGCTTTTCCAAAATCGTGTGAAATTACTCCCAGAGAAAGCTGTACTCCATTTGACTTTTCAAAATCGTAATGATAACCAACAGAACCACCCCAGTAAAAATGAAACCCGGAAGTCGAGCCTGCGGTTGAAAAATCCTCTTCTTCATTATCAAAAACAAAACGAGCCTTGCTGGCAAAGGATTCCAGCTTACCAATCCCTTCCATGAAAAATCCACCATTAGTCACTTCAAAAATGGTATACTTTGGTCGTAAACTAAAAGAAAAACCGGTCAGATTGATTTGCATGTATGCCACATCAAGAAATTGCTCAGAGTACTCATCTTCAAAGCCCCCAATGGAAAGATCAGTCCCCAACCCCAACGACCATGAATCATTCAGAAAGAATTCGTATCCACCACCCAAACTCGCTAACCCTACAATGTCATTTCCAATCTGTTCAAGTCCGTTGGCTGTGCTTCGGCTATCTAAAGAATAAACGCCAACTGAAAAATATGGCATCCCGATTTTTTGACGATCGGATTGCGCCATGGCAACTAACGACATCAATAGAAAAAGAAAAACGAGGGCTGGAGTCTGCTTCAAGTAGCTTGGCATTTGTATGAATTATTTTCCTGCTAAAACACAACAGCTGCAAAACATATTAAAACTTAATACTGTTTTTTCAACGAGTGATCAAAAAAAATGAAATATAAGAAAAACAAAAACAACTATTCGGGTTTCCCCATCCATCTGATGGTTACTGGCTCTCGCCCCCACTTTAGAGCAGTGCCAATATCCTTACCCATGTAAATATCAATACGCTTCTCCCAACGCCTGTTCATCTTATCCAACACCCGGAATTTCCCTTTAAAACCTTCGATTTCTACTTTGGTTTGATGGGTTAATCCCAACTTGATCAAATCTCTTGAAACAGCAATACACTTCATCCCAGGCCTAAGCGTATCCCCCCAAGCTCCAATCTCCGGATGGTCTGCGTGTGTTTGAACGTCAACAGAATTGAAAGCTGTAGCAACTACATCCAACTCTTTTTTGACACGCCTATTACAACCAGACACAAAACACATTAGTCCAATCAGAATTGCAATCAACCTGAACCATTTAGCTATTTCATATTTAAGAAAATCAATCACACTCATTAAATCTGTTATTATTTAACTCAGCCCCTCAGACACTTAATATAAACAGGCTATTTTATTTCTTTGTTGAGGAAAATGCCAATTCCGAAAGTGTCTACCACTTAAAACACCCGCTTTTTTCGACAATTTCCATAATACTTACTGCATATTAAATCCTGACGAATATTCGAGTAAGAAAAAATTTCAACTTCGCGTACTTGTTTGTAGTTTTAGGTTCATTTTACAGCTACTAAAACGAAATGGACAAGGTGATATCGGACAAAATAAAACAGAAAGCATCGGATCTAGGATTTCTGGATTGCGGCATTTCAACCGCGAGTTACTTAGCTGAAGAAAGACCTAGACTGGAGAAATGGCTGGATCAAGGAATGCATGGCGAAATGAGCTACATGACTCGAAATGTAGACATGCGACTGAATCCTCAACTGATTTTCGAAGGAGCTAAGTCTGTCATTTCTGTTTTGCTGAACTACTACCCGAAAGAAAGACAACAAAACGATGATGCACCAGTGCTTTCAAAATATGCGTATGGTAAAGACTACCACTTTGTTTTAAAAGATAAGCTGAACCAATTGTTAACATTTATACAGGAAGAAATAGCTCCCTGTAATGGGCGTCCATTTGTTGATTCGGCTCCGGTACTTGATAAAGCCTGGGCAGCAAAAGCCGGATTAGGCTGGATTGGCAAAAACACCAACCTGATTTCAGTAGAGCATGGAAGCTTCTTTTTCATCGGTGAGTTAATTGTAGATTTGGAATTAGAACCCGACAAAAAAGTGGTTCCTGACTATTGTGGAAAATGCACCCGCTGCATTGACGCCTGCCCAACTCAAGCAATTGTAGCTCCACAAAAAGTTGATGCCCGACGATGTATTTCCTATCAAACCATCGAATTGAAAGGGGAATTAGATGAAAATTTGAAAAACAAGTTCCAAAATCGGATATTTGGCTGCGACATTTGCCAGGATGTTTGCCCCTGGAACCTGAAATCAGAACCACATCAGGAATCCGATTTTGAGCCGCACCCCAAACTTCTGGAACTTTCGCCAAAAGAGTGGATGGAAATGGATCGCCCATTATTCAATGAACTTTTCCGAAAATCAGCGGTGAAACGCACCAAGTTTGAAGGTTTAAAACGCAACCTTCAATTTATCTCATCGTCTAACTAACTAACTAACTAACTAACTAACTAACTAACTAACTAACTAACTCTCCATTCGATATTTTAAATTTCTGTCACGTTTTTTCCTACAGGCAGAATCAGCTGTCCTTCAAAGCGTCTAATTACTTTCGCCCTCGATATGACTACAACCCCTTTATATAATCATTTTTATCAATTATTCCAGTTACAAAAAGACATAATTAAGTTAATTCTCTCCTATGTGAACATGTTATGAATTATCAATGATTTTACAATAAATCCATTGAAAAGTGCCCGACGATTCGCTATCTTTATGGAAAGCATTCACTTATGAATTTACCACAATTAATACAAAACGATAGAGGTCTGGAGCCATTTGCACCGGTTATTATCTCACGAATCGAACGTGCAAAAGACAAGGAAAAAGAACTCACCCAAAACGGATCATTAAAAGATTTTGCAGGCGGACACTATTGGTTCGGGTTACACAAAAAACACGATGGTTGGGTTATCCGAGACTGGGCTCCCAACGCCACCGAAATATACGTGATTGGTGAGTTTAACGACTGGCAAGAGCAGGAAGCCTACCAGCTGCAACCAATTGGAAATGGCCAATGGGAATTGAACCTTAGCGAAAATCAGTTGACACATGGTCAGCTTTATGCCTTCTCGATGCACTGGAACGGCGGACAAGGGAAACGAATACCCGCCTGGAGCAAAAGAGTGGTGCAGGATGAACATACCAAACTTTTCAATGCTCAAGTGTGGATTCAAGAAAAAGACTTCGAGTGGAAACATCCAAACTACAAGAGAACTGATGAAGCCCCCTTAATTTACGAGAGCCATATCGGCATGGCTGGCGAAGCAGAGCGGGTACATACTTATAATGAATTTCGTGAGCAGACATTGCCATGGATAAAAGCTGCCGGATACAACACCATTCAACTCATGGCCATTCCCGAACATCCATATTACGGAAGTTTCGGATACCACGTATCCAGCTTTTTTGCTCCTTCTTCACGCTTTGGAACTCCCGAAGAACTAAAACAACTAATTGACGAAGCCCATGGAATGGGCTTGTCTATAATTATTGACTTGGTTCACTCGCACGCTGTAAAAAACGAGGTGGAGGGATTAGGGAAATACGACGGTACGCGTTTCCAATTTTTTCATGATGGGGCGCGTGGAGAACATCCGGCGTGGGATTCTTATTGTTTCGACTATGGTAAAAACGATGTTTTGCACTTTCTGCTTTCAAACATCAGGTATTGGCTCGAAGATTTTAAATTCGATGGTTTCCGGTTCGATGGTGTTACCAGTATGTTGTATTACGATCATGGACTGGGAAAGGCATTCACACAATATGCTGATTATTACGATCAAGGAATCGACGACGAAGCCGTTACCTATTTCTATTTGGCCAATAAATTAATCCATAACATTGATCCAAACTCATTGTCGGTTGCAGAAGAAGTTAGCGGGATGCCCGGGTTGGCAACTCCTATTGATGATGGAGGATACGGATTCGACTACCGAATGGCTATGGGGGTTCCTGATTTCTGGATCAAACTGATTAAAGAGGTTACAGATGAAAACTGGGACGTAGGTCAAATTTTTTATGAGCTGACATCGAAACGTCTTGATGAAAAGGTTGTAAGCTATGCTGAGTCGCATGACCAGGCATTGGTTGGAGATAAGACCATTATATTCCGATTGATCGACAAGGAAATGTACTTCAGTATGCGGAAGGACCAACCCAACCTAACCGTTGACCGGGGAATGGCTTTACACAAAATGATCCGGCTCGCCACGGCTACAACAGCCGGCGGAGCCTACCTCAACTTTATGGGCAATGAGTTTGGCCATCCCGAGTGGATCGACTTCCCGCGCGAAGGAAACAACTGGTCATACAAAAACGCCCGCCGAATTTGGAGCCTAACTGAAAACAAAGAATTACGCTACCACTTGCTCGCAGACATTGACTGTGAAATGATGCAGTGGATCAGAGAAAACCATTTGCTTGAAATACCAGAAATCTATCGACGATTTGACAACAAAGCCGATCAGGTATTGAGCTACCAGCGGGGTGACTTCCTAATGGTTTTTAATTTTAATCCAACGCAATCTTTTACAGATTATGGGATTCCCTTGGAAGCATCAAAATACAAGATTCTATTCAACACCGATGAAGAACGTTTTGGCGGACAGGAACGTATCGATAAAAATATGATTTACTACACAAGACCATCAAAAGGACTAAGTAGTCAGCATTATTTAAATTTGTACCTGCCAGCCAGAACAGGAATTGTTTTGAAAAAACAAGCGTTTAAACGGATTAAATAAATGAATCAATATTTTACTGAAGTTGAAATAAAGGATATTGGTTGGCACATCGACCATCGTACAAAAGTGATGATGATGGGCTCCTGCTTTTCTGAAAATATAGGACAACGCATGAAACAATTGAAGTTTCAGGTTGACCTAAATCCGTTTGGCATATTATATAATCCGCAATCAGTTTCAAAAAGCATTCGCCTGCTGATGGAGCAAAAGACATACACTGCTAAAGACTTAATTGAACACGATGGAATATGGCACAGTTTTGATCATCATAGCAGATTTTCTTCGACAAACAAAGAAAATTGTTTGAAACGAATAAATGATCAAATCAGGCGGTCGTATGACCATTTAATAGAAAGTGAGTATTTAATTCTTTCGTTGGGAACAGCATGGGTTTTTGAGCTAAAAAACAGCGGAAAAATTGTCTCAAACTGCCACAAACTGGCAGCTGCAGAATTTAACCGCTACCGTCTGACACCGAGCGAAATAGTAGATGATTACAGAGAGTTAATTTC
The DNA here is from genome assembly GCF_963678245.1 of uncultured Sunxiuqinia sp. Classification (NCBI taxonomy): domain Bacteria; kingdom Pseudomonadati; phylum Bacteroidota; class Bacteroidia; order Marinilabiliales; family Prolixibacteraceae; genus Sunxiuqinia; species uncultured Sunxiuqinia sp. The sequence continues at coordinate 70,145 of NZ_OY782772.1, read as the reverse complement.
CCAAATCCGAAGAATTAACTCAAATTTAAAAATCCTTTTTACAGTTAGCCCGATACGCCATTGGAAGGACGGGGCAGTTGAAAACCAACTAAGCAAATCGACCTTGCTACTGGCAATTAACCAATTAATAATCGATTTCGGAACAGCTCATTGCGCCTATTTTCCGTCCTACGAAATAGTCATGGACGAACTGAGAGACTATCGGTTTTATGCGCCTGATATGATGCACATTAGTGCGAAAGCAGTTGATCATATCTGGGATAAATTCTGCTCGAAAATGATTACTGACGAAAGTCACAAAATAATAAAAAGCATTCAGAAGATCATCAAAGCAATTGAGCACCGACCACGAAATATTCAATCAGAAAAGCACCAAAAGTTTCTGTTATATAACGTAAACAAGATAAATGATTTAATGAAAAGTTTTCCGTTTCTTAACTTAGCAAATGAAAAAAAGTATTTTAAATTAAAGCTGGAAGAGCATCAGAGTAATTGTGAACAATGATTGGATTTCTTTCCATAAATTTGTAGCAACCGCAACAATCTGATCTCCTAAATTATAAATATAGTAATAACTAATTGTGATTAAGCCCAAAGTTTAAAACTATGAGCTACCTAAAATTCGATAAAAGTCGTTTAGTGAACTTGGAGTATTCTTTATCCAGAGAAGTTCTTCGTTCAAACCGAGCTGGTTCTTACATCAGTACAACTATTTCGGGATGTAACACACGAAAATACCATGGTATACTCGTTTGTCCGGTCGACGAACTGGATGGCGACAACCATGTCTTGTTATCATCTATTGATGAGACGATTATACAACACGGTGCCGAGTTCAACCTTGGCATTCACAAGTACGAAGGCGATTATTTCGAGCCAAAAGGCCACAAATATATTCGTGATTATGAGGTCGATCGCGTCCCTAAAACGACTTTCCGGGTTGGCGGTGTCGTATTCAGCAAAGAGCGAATTCTAGTTCAGAACGAACAGCAGGTGCTAACAAAATATACACTGGAGGAAGCCAATTCTCCTACCACATTGCGGCTAAAACCATTCATGGCCTTTCGTAGTGTGCATAGTCTCAGCAAAGCGAATATGTATGCCAATACAAAATACCAAACGGTAGAAAACGGCATAAAAATGAAAATGTATGAGGGCTATCCTGACTTAAACATGCAGTTTTCGAAATCCGTTGAGTTTATTAGCGTCCCTGATTGGTATAAAGGTATTGAGTATTTGAAAGAACAAAACCGGGGCTACGATTACAAAGAGGATTTATTTGTTCCGGGTTATTTTGAAATGTCAATAAAGAAAGGCGAGAGCATTGTCTTTTCAGCCTCAACAACGGAATCGAAACCCAATTCATTTAAGGCAAAATTTACGCGCGAGCTCAACAAAAGGCCGCCACGGGACACATTCATGAGCAACCTAATTAACGCGGCTCAACAGTTCTTCATCATAAAGGATGATGTGAAAGACATCATTGCCGGATTCCCATGGTATGGTTCAATCCCCAGGCAAACCTTTATTTCTCTGCCCGGCTTAGCCATTGAACAAGAAGAATATAAGTTATTCGAAGAAATTATTGATACGCAACTAAAGAAATTAAAAAATGGGCTATTCCCTCTTATCAATGGGAAACAAAATCTGGTCTATAACAATATCGACACATCGCTCTGGTTCTTCTGGGCCCTGCAACAATATGCCAAGGATGCAAATAACCAGAAAGATATTTGGACTAAATACAAAAAAGAAATCAAACATATCCTTGATTCATTCAGAAATGGCACTGATTACGATATCAAAATGGCCGAAAACGGGCTACTCGCAGGCTACTCTGACAATCTAGCTCTAACATGGATGGATTCCTATATTAACGGAAAACCGACTGTGAACAGAAACGGTATGCCAGTTGAAGTAAATGTACTGTGGTATAATGCGATCTGTTTTGCCTTAGAGCTGGCAAAATCTGCCGGCGCTAAAAGCTTCGAAAAGGAATGGAAAGAGTACCCCGCTAAAATTGCAGAATCATTCATGAACGAATTCTGGTGTGATGAACATAACTATCTCGCTGACTCAGTTAATGGCGACTATAAAGATTGGTCGATTCGGCCCAATATGATTATTGCTGCAGCACTCGATTATACGCCACTAAGCAAAGAACAGCGAAAGGAAGTTTTAGGAATCGTCAAGCATCAATTGCTTACTCCACGCGGATTAAGAACATTATCGCCCAGAAATGCTGACTACGAAGGTTTTTGTGTGGGAAGCGTTATTGAACGTGAAAAGACCTTGCACCAAGGAACTGCCTGGCCATGGCTGCTCATGTTTTTTGTAGAAGGTTATTTAAAAATACATAAAAGAGGAGGGATGCCTTTCGTCAAGAAATTGATCGAAGGATTTGAGGAAGAGATGACAGAACATTGCATTGGAACAATACCCGAAAATTACAATGGCAACCCGCCGCACTATGGCAAAGGCGCCATATCTCAGGCATGGAATGTTGCGGCAATCATCAGGTCATACAAGTTAATAATTAATTTTTCAGAATAAGAATAATAAATAAAACGGGAATCTATGAAAGTATTAATGTTTGGTTGGGAATTTCCTCCCCATATATCTGGGGGGCTTGGAACAGCTTGTTACGGACTGACGAAAGGGTTAGCTGAAAACAAAGATGTTGATGTCATTTTTGTGGTACCTAAGGCTCATGGTGACGAGGATCAATCAAGCATGAAACTAATTGGAGCAAATGAGGTTCCAATTACTAAAACGAAAGTCGAATTTAAAGACCTTCAGAAGAAAATTGAATACTACGAAGTTGAATCCGGCATGGTTCCGTACATGGATCCCGAGGAGTTCTGGAAACTCAGTAGCAAAAAATATTCTGAAAAAACCCGTTTTGTTGAAACCAACGAAGAAGGGAAAATTGAATTTTCGGGCACGTATGGGAAAGATCTACTGCATGAAATTTACAAATACTCACTTGTAGCGGAAGTCATTGCACAGGAAGAAGAATTTGACCTGATTCACGCACACGATTGGCTCGCCTACCCCGCAGGAATTGCAGCAAAAGAAGCAAGCGGAAAACCATTAGTTATCCATGTTCATGCGACTGATTTCGACCGTAGTGGAGGAAGTGTCAACCCTCAGGTTTTTGAGATTGAGCAAAGAGGCATGAATGCTGCCGATAAAATTATAACGGTAAGCAATTTGACCCGGAAAATTGTAATCGAAAAATACGGTATTAACCCCGCCAAAGTCACAACGGTATACAATGCGGTAGAGCCAGTTAGTAAAGAAGAAAAAGCCAAGCTAAAAAAAGGTGTTGATGACAAAATTGTTACCTTTTTAGGAAGAATAACCATGCAAAAAGGGCCTGAATATTTTGTTGAAGCCGCCAACCTGGTTTTAAAAAGAATGAAAAACGTTCGTTTTGTGATGGCAGGCAGCGGCGATATGATGAACCGCATGGTTCGTCGTGCTGCCGAGTTAAAAATATCAGACTATTTTCACTTTACAGGCTTTTTGAAAGGGGATGACGTATTTGACATGTTCCGTATGAGTGATGTCTTTGTGATGCCTTCAGTTTCGGAACCTTTTGGCATTGTGCCCCTTGAGGCTATGCAGACCAATGTACCTGTAATTATATCAAACCAGTCCGGCGTTTCCGAGATCTTAAAATATGCGGTCAAAACCGACTACTGGGACACGCACGCGATGGCTGATGCCATATACGGATTATTGAACTACCCCGGCATGTGGAATATGTTTATGAAACATGGAAAAAAAGAAGTGGATAGCTTGCAGTGGAAAAATTCTGCCCGCAATGTCCGCGATGTCTATAACGAAGCTTTAAAAACAGAATAAAAAACAAGAATATGAGAGCCATTTGTTTTTACTTTCAAGTACATCAACCATTTCGTTACCGCCGTTATCGCTTTTTTGATATCGGTAATGACCATTATTACTACGATGATTATGCCAATGAAACAATCCTGAGAAAGATTGCTGATCGTTGCTATTTGCCGGCCAACAAAATGATGCTTGATTTGATAACAAAGCATAAAGGCAAATTTAAAATCGCCTTTTCTATTTCAGGAACAGCATTGGAGCAATTTGAATTATATGCTCCGGAAGTATTGGATTCATTTCAGGAATTGGCAAAAACCGGGCAGGTTGAGTTCTTGGCAGAAACTTACTCAAATTCGTTGGTCGCTCTAAAAAGCAAGGAATTATATAAGAAACAAGTCGAAAGACATGCTCAGGCGATTCAGAAATATTTCGGACAACAACCGCAAGTGCTTCGGAACACTGAATTAATTTATTCTGACGATATTGGCGCCCTAACAGCAGAAATGGGATTCAAAGGAGCTATTACTGAAGGAGCAAAACATATTCTTGGATGGAAATCACCAAATTACTTATATTGTAATGCTATCAATCCCAGACTTAAAGTTTTAATGCGGAATTATAAGCTTAGTGACGATCTGGCTTTCCGTTTTTCAAACCAGGCATGGAACGAATATCCATTGACAGCTGACAAATTTGTCCGCTGGATGGACGGTGATCAAAAAGACGAAATAATCAATCTGTTTATGCATTACGAAACCTTTGGAGAACACCAGTTAGCAGAGACTGGCATATTCCGCTTTATGGAAGAACTCCCTAATGCCGTATTTCAAAACTCCAAGCTTCAATTTGCAACACCATCTGAAATTGTTGATCAATTCCAGCCGGTGTCAATGGTTAGTGTACCACATGCCATCTCCTGGGCTGATGAAGAACGTGACCTTACCGCTTGGCTGGGAAATGAGATGCAACAAGAAGCTTTTGATAAATTATATGAGTTGAAAGATCGAATGGAGCAGGTTAATGATTCAGAGCTGCTAAAGGACTGGAGCTACCTTCAGGTAAGCGACCATTTTTACTACATGAGCACTAAGTTTTTTTCTGATGGTGAGATACATAGTTACTTCAATCCATACGAAAGTCCGTATGAAGCTTTCATTAATTATATGAATGTGCTTAGTGATTTTAAACTTAGATTGAATACATTTGTTCCAGAGAGTGAAATGGAACACAAAATAGCAGCCATGAACAAGATGATTGCTGAAAAAGAAGAAAAGCTAAAAAAATACGAAGCAGAAATTGTTAGGCTTCAACAAAAGAAAAAAAAGAAACCTACCACAACTAACGAATCGAAACCGAAAACTGCCCTAAAGAAGAAAATCGAAAAAAAGTAAGTTTAATCAAAATCCAGCGCACCTGGACTGTATTTAAACTGTTCGCAAACAACTGATACAAGAATCAATACTACTCGTATTGTAATAAATTTTCCTCGATAGGATGCGAACAAAACAAAGATGAATAATTGCTTGGTGCTTGAATTTTAACAAAAAAGAGTTGTGGATATGCCAAATTGGAAAAAACTGTTTGTTGAATCAAACATCCCCGAAAAATTAGCTCCTCTAAAAGAGTTGAGCAAAAACCTTTGGTGGGCTTGGAATACAGAAGCCCGTGAATTGTTTGAGACGATTGATGAAGAAATATGGGAAGATAGTTTTCACAACCCAATTGTTCTACTCGAACAAGTCAGCTATCAGCGTTTTAAAGAGTTAGAAAGTGATGAACAATTTATTGCTGCCCTGAAAAGTGTTTATAGCCTATTTCAAAAATATCTGAAAGAACGCGAACAAGGGATAGGACCTAAAATTGCCTACTTCAGCATGGAGTATGGCTTGCACGATAGCCTTAAAATATTTTCCGGAGGTTTAGGAATCCTGGCCGGAGATTACTTAAAAGAAGCCAGTGACTCAAAAGCCGATCTGGTGGCTGTTGGTTTGCTATACCGGTATGGGTATTTCAAACAAACCATCTCGCTACAGGGAGACCAGATGGCCAACTACGAGGCTCAGGAGTTCTCAAAAATACCGGTACAACCGGCATTCGACAAAGAAGGAAACTGGGTACAAATTGAAGTTCAATATCCCGGCAGAACGTTGCATGCCCGTGTCTGGGAAGTAAAAGTAGGAGCTGTAAGCTTGTACTTGCTCGATGCAGATTTTGATGCTAACAATGAAAACGACCGCTTTGTAACTCACCATCTTTATGGAGGCGATAATGAAAACCGCCTAAAGCAGGAAATGTTACTTGGTCTTGGTGGTATTCGGGCATTAAGTAAGCTGGGACATCAAAATGCAGATTTGTACCATTGTAACGAAGGACATGCGGCCTTAATCGGACTAGAGCGAATGGCTGGCTTGATTAACGAGAATAAGCTAACATATCCTCAGGCAAAAGAAATCGTTCGTGCTTCAACATTGTTTACTACGCATACTCCGGTTCCTGCCGGACATGATGCATTCCACAACGATTTGTTTAAAATGTATATGGATAAATTTCCTGCTAAAATAAATATTAGCTGGGAGGAGTTTATCATGCTTGGAAAAACGGTGCCACATGAAGATCATTTCAATATGAGTTTCCTGGCAGCTAATTTATCGCAAGGAATTAATGGTGTGAGCATGCTCCATGGCGATGTGTCAAAGCATATTCTGAAGCCACTATATAACGGCTACTTGTCCGAAGAATTGGATATTGGTTACGTAACGAATGGCGTGCACTATTCAACTTGGACGGCCAAGGAATGGAAAGAAATTCACCTGAAATATTTTGGAAAAGATTTTGTAAACAATCAACTTGATTTTGACCTGTGGGATAAAATCTATAAAGTTCCTGATCAGGAAATTTGGGAGCTTAAACAAAGCTTGCGTTCGAAGATGATCGACTACATCAAAAGGCGCTTTACTGACACTTGGGTGAAGCGTAACGAGAACCCGAAATTGATTACAGAAGTCACAAGTTCACTGAATCCGAAGGCTCTGACAATTGGCTTTGCACGACGTTTTGCCACATACAAGCGAGCTCATTTGCTTTTCCGAAACCTTGACCGCTTAGCTCAAATTGTCAACAACCCGGACAAACCAGTCCAATTCATTTTTGCCGGGAAAGCTCACCCTGCCGACAAAGCCGGACAGGATTTGATCAAATACATCGTTGAAATTTCTAAGCGTCCTGAGTTTTTAGGTAAAATTCTGTTCGTTCAGAATTACGATATCAACCTGGCCAAAGTATTACTTCAGGGAGTTGATATTTGGCTGAACACGCCAACCAGACCTCTGGAAGCTTCAGGAACAAGTGGTGAAAAAGGAGTAATGAACGGAACACTTCACTTTTCAGTCCTCGATGGCTGGTGGGTTGAAGGTTACAAAGAAGGCGCCGGATGGGCACTTCCGTTGGAACGCTCATACGACGTGCAGGACTTTCAGGATGAGCTGGATGCTGAAACAATCTATAACTTGTTTGAAGATGAGATTGTTCCAACCTTCTACAAACGTGATAAAAATGATACCCCAAACGAATGGGTTGGTTATATCAAGAAAACACAAGCTCAAGTTGCACCAAACTTTACAACAAGTCGGATGATTCGCGACTATCAGAATCGTTTTTACGCTCCGCAGGCTAAACGTGCAGGCAAGCTAAAAGCTGATGATTTCAAACTGGCTAAAGAAATGGTTGAATGGAAGACAAACATAGTTGCGAAATGGGAAGACATTGAAGTAAAAGAACTTGACATTGCCGATGGAATTACGAATGCGATTCGCATTGGTGAAGAGTATCCGGCACGCGTTGTCATGGACTTAAAAGGCCTTTCGCCAGAGGAAATTGGTATTGAAATTATCATGACAGAAGGCAACGACAACCAAGAACCGGAAATAACTGAATGCAAAGAGTTTGATGTTGAAAAAACTGAAAATGGTTTAACAACCTACAAACTGGATCTGCATTTATCTCACCCTGGATCGTACAACTATGGAATTCGCATGTTCCCCAAAAATGAAAACCTACCCCATCGTCAGGACTTTAGTTACCTGCGTTGGTTATAAAAATAACTGGTTAATAATTTTACAAAAGGCAAGCTCGTTGAGCTTGCCTTTTTCTATTCCCTTATTTCAGGTAAAAATTCATCTACTACAATCCAATATAAACAATTTAGCGGATTCGAATAAGCACTTACTTGACTTATCGGATGAATATGTTGTATCTTTAGTGATGTGAATACGCCAAAATCAACCGGGCAGTTCACCTCTTACAATCAACCAAAAATCAGCTCATCAACAGTCAATCGCCTTTTTTGATATTAATAATCATTGATAAAAAAACTTTTGTATGACTGAGCCCAAAACAATTCGAATAGGTATTTGTATGGCTGGAGCTGTTTCTGCAGGTGCCTACACTGCAGGTGTTATCGACTACCTGATAGAAGCGTTGGAAAACTGGCAAAAGGCTAAAGACCTCAACTTACCCGGAGTTCCGAAACACGATGTAAAAATTGAAGTATTGACCGGAGCATCGGCAGGAGGAATGACCGCAGCTATCACCGCATGTGCGGTTCAACAAAAGTTTCCGCACATCAATCCGGACAACTACCGAACTTCCGAGAATACAGAAAATCCGATTTATGATGCTTGGGTAAACCTCACCGAAACGGAAGACCTGAGCATGATGGATCAAATGCTTGCCGATGACGACATTCGCGGAAATAAAGCCCATGAGGTAAAATCAATTTTTGATTCAGGATTCATCGAGCGTGTTGCCTCCCGCATTATCGACACCTCGGTAAAAGACCCGGAAGTAAACCGGCCATACATCGCTGATGACCTGGAGATATTAACCACTCAAACGAATTTAAAAGGATTCAATTACGAACTGGAGTTTAAAACAGCACTCGGGAAAAGTGTTCACCGCATGACCCGTCATCAGGACCTCGTTCATTTCAAAATAAATGACACCGGAACTTACGAAGGAGACGGAAAAATTCCCCTTTCATTTTCGACGATGGAAGGCAAAAACAAAGCGCTGCTTATTGATGCCGCCATCGCAACCGGCGCCTTCCCGGTTGGACTGAGCCCACGAAAAGTAAACCGCGAAGCTCGTTATGTCTTAGAAAATCCATACTTAAATACCGCCAACAAACAAATGCTACTTAATAAAATAACAAATTACGTATGTGTGAATGTTGATGGCGGTGTTATTAATAACGAGCCTTTTGGATTAACTGACCAGGTTTTGGCAAAGCGAAAACAACAAGAACAGGAAGCAGCCGAGATACCCAAAGAGGCAGAAAATGACCAAATCAAGAAGTCGGCTTCTTCGTTTGACACCACCCTAATCATGATTGACCCCTTCCCCAGCGAACAGGGAGCTTGGGAGGACGAAGAATCTCTGGATGCGATTAAATTTGCTGTGCCGGGCTTGCTGAATGCCATGCGCGCCCAGTTGATGTTTAAAGAGCAAGAACTTCAAAATGCTTTTGACGAGGATGAAGATAACTACACACGATTCATGGTGCTTCCGGTGCGTTACAAAAACGAAGAGAAACAGAATTTTGCCTTAGCATGCGGCGGTTTAGGGGGGTTTGCCGGCTTCTTCAAAAAAGAGTTCCGCGAGCACGACTTTATGCTCGGGCGGCGAAATTGCCAGCTTTTTCTGCAAAAGTATTTCAGCGTACCAGCCGATAAAGAAAACCCGATCCTGACGTTTGGCTACGAGGGAATCGATCAGTTCAGAGTGAAACCCGGAGATGGGAAAACTGATTTCCTACCTATCATTCCGGATATGCGGGTAACGGAAAGAGCTGATGGGACGGCAACTCTTCTAACCGAAGTTCCGGAAGAAACAGGCATTGACTACGATTCGGTAAAAATGAAGCTAAGCGTACTGATGTCACTGGAAGAGCTTATGAAAAACCGTTTTCAGGTCGTTCTGAAAAACATTTTGAACGGCGACAAGAAGAATAAAGGAACTGCTGTTGAAAGTGAGATTATCGCACGAATCAGGAAAAAAAGTAAGCTGAACAAGTTTCTGAATAAAAAAGTGATGAAATTGGTTCGAAAAATTGGGATTAAGCAAGCTAAAAATATTATGGCCGAAAAGTTTATTGATGCCGTTATTCGTGAAATGGAAATCCGGAAGCTGCTCGACGATGACTTGAAAAATAGCTGAAATAAAAATCATGAGGGATCAACGTTCTTGTCACTTAGAATAAGTTTAAGATCAGCGAGAATGGCGAAACACAATATTTCAATTTGTATCCTGCAATAAGAACGAACTGAAAATACTGGAAGATTATTGATCACTATCGCATACAATGGGTTTCAACTGCTTTTGCATCACCCAAACCGATAGAAAAGAGATCCAAAAGAGTATCGCTCCGACCATCTCGCATTTGGGCTAATTTATATTGCTTCTAAATGATACATAAATGCTGAAATGCAAACCATTTATGACTTCTGTTGATTTGTGAGGCGTTAAAATAAAATTAAATTTGTGAGCAGACTTAAAGCTTACAGGCATGGCAAAGAAATATGACCTTGGTAAAAAGATTTCCCAAATTCGTGAATCCAAGAAAGTCGGTCAACAAGAGATGGCCGAAAAAACAAATCTGGATATTGATCAGCTAAAGAAAATTGAAAAAGGCGAAGTGCTGCCGTCATTGGCTCCACTCATTAAAATAGCACGAGCTCTGGGTGTTCGGCTGGGAACTTTTTTAGACGACAGCTCTAACTTAGGGCCTGCCATTGTGCGAGCCGATGAACACGAAACAGGCGTTAGATTCAGTTCGCAGCAAAGTGGTTCGCGCGAGCACCTGAACTTTCTCTCGCTGGCTTTCGACAAGGTTGGCCGAAATATGGAACCTTTTGTTGTTGAAATTGAACCCGGCCAGCAATCTGACTACATGCTTTCGTCTCACGAAGGTGAAGAATTTATTTATGTGCTGGAAGGAGTCGTTGAAATTAACTACGGCAAAGAGTTATATCAGCTCAAAAAAGGAGATAGCATTTACATGGACTCTGTCGTGTCGCACAATGTCCATGCCGCGAACGACGATCCTGCGCGTATTTTAGCTGTTGTTTACGCTCCATATTAAATCAGCTTGATCAAACTAAAACTGACATCATGCAATTACTTGACTACACGCTTGGCGGAATTATAGAGAAATACGCGTACGAAACACCCGATCAGGAATTCATGGTTTATCCTGACCGCGATTTACGTTTCACCTACAGCGAATTTAACAAACGGGTTAACAAACTGGCCAAAGGACTGATGTACACTGGTGTAATGCCCGGAGACAAAGTGGGTATTTGGGCCAACAATGTCCCCGATTGGTTAACCTTCATGTTTGCGACCGCGAAAATTGGAGCCGTATTGGTCACCATCAATACCAACTACAAGCTGTCTGAGCTCGAGTTTTTGCTGAAAAACGCCGATATACACACCCTTTGCTTAATTGATGGTTGGCGCGACGGCGATTACGTGAATATGATTTTTGAGTTGATTCCGGAGCTGAAAACCCACTCGCGTGGTGCCTTAAAGTCGGGGAAATTTCCGGTGCTTAAAAATGTAGTTTTCATCGGACAAGAGAAACACCGGGGAATGTACAATACCGCCGAGCTGATTCTGCTGGGCGAACATCTGGATGAGCTAGAACTGGAAGATGCCAAGCTGAAAGTCAATCCACACGGTGTTGTGAACATGCAATACACATCAGGAACAACCGGTTTCCCGAAAGGGGTGATGTTGTCGCATCATAACATTCTGAATAACGGTTACTCGGTTGGACAATGCATGAAATACACGGCCAACGACCGTTTACTGGTTTGTGTGCCACTATTCCATTGCTTTGGATGCGTGCTGGCAGTTTGTGCCATTATCAGTCATGGCGCCACGATGGTGATTACCGAAAACTTCGATCCACTAATGGTTTTGGCTTCAGTAGAAAAAGAAAAATGCACGGCTCTTTATGGCGTACCAACCATGTTTATCGCCGAGCTGAACCATCCCATGTTCGATCTGTTCGATCTTAGTTCGCTGCGTACCGGCATCATGGCCGGATCGTTATGCCCCATTGAAACCATGAACCAAGTGATGACGAAGATGCACATCAAAGACATTATTATCGTTTACGGACTAACCGAGTCATCGCCGGGCATGACGGCCACACGAACCCACAACTCACCTGAAGTGCGGTCGACAACCGTGGGTTTTGAACTTCCCAATGTGGAAGTAAAGATTTTAAACCCGGAAACCGGCGAAGAATGTGAGGACGAAGAGCAAGGCGAAGTTTGCTGCCGGGGATACAATGTAATGAAAGGCTATTACAACAACGATGAGGCAACTCAGAAAGCCATTGACGATGAAGGCTGGCTGCATTCGGGCGACCTGGGAATTAAAACGGAAGAAGGTTTTTTCCGAATTACCGGCCGTATAAAAGACATGATTATTCGCGGTGGTGAAAATATTTATCCACGCGAAATTGAAAACTACCTGTTTCAACTACCACAAATTGAAGCCGTGGAAGTAGCTGGAATCCCCAGTGCCAAATATGGAGAACAAGTGGGTGCATTTATCAAACTAAAAGCCGGACAAAGCCTTGCCGAAGAAGAAGTAAAGGAATACTGCCGCGGACAAATTGCCCGTTTTAAAATCCCTAAATACGTCTTTTTTGTAGAAGAATTCCCGATGACCGCCAGCGGAAAAATTCAGAAATATAAACTGAAAAACATTGGACTTCAACTTTTGGAAGAACAAGGAATTGAAGTAAAATAAAGCACTCTCCCAGCACATACCCGTCATCCTAAACTGATTTTAGGATCTTTCAACGGGTTATCAAAACTAGAGAGGTAAGCTAAAAATCCGAGCTATTTCTATTTTAAAGAAAATAGTACCATCACAGTCAACCCCATAGGGGTATTTTAATGCAAGATAAAAACGACCTAATTCAAATATCTTGCTTCAAATAAAATGAGTTAGGATGAATATCCGGAAAAGATAAATAACTTTGAACATATTATTGAATAATTCTTAGAGCGAATAGTATGGCAAGATTTTTTCTAATTGTAATCGTTTTTTTGTTTGGCAGCAGTTGTTTGGCTCAAAATCCAATCATTACTCACCTCTATACTGCCGACCCGTCAGCGAGGGTGTTCAATGACACCTTATTTTTATATCCTTCACATGATCAGGATACAGCGACAAAATTTACCATGCAAGATTGGCATGTGTTTTCAACAACCGACATGAAAAGCTGGACCGATCACGGTGTCGCATTTTCATTAGACAATATTAGTTGGGCCGATTCCCGGGCATGGGCACCAGATTGTATCAAGCGAAATAACCGATATTATTTCTACTATCCTGTTGATGCCAGTAAAATTGGAGTTGCCATAAGCGATCATCCGTATGGTCCATTTCAAGATCCGCTGGATTCAGCATTGATTCATATCGATACAAAAGGGGTCGTTTGTAATCGTGATTTTATTGATCCGGCAGCCTTCATTGACGACGACGGGCAGGCTTATCTTTACATGGGGCAATTGGCAGTCAATGTTATAAAGTTGAATGAAGACATGATTTCTTACGACGATCAGGTTCATGTACTGGAGGGAGTCGATGACTTTTTTGAAGCCGTTTGGATGCATAAATACAAGGGGACGTATTATCTATCATATGCTGCTGAAAGTGGTGAAATAAAATACTGTACGAGCGATCATCCACTGGGGCCGTTTAAATATCGGGGAGTAATTTTAAGGAAGATGAATAGTGGAACCAATCATCACTCCATTGTAGAATATAAAGGCCAATGGTATTTATTTTATCACAATTCAGACCTCTATTTTAAAAATCATCCTGAGGTGGAACCTAAGTTTGGCTGGGGACATCAGGGAAGTCCACACCCGTTTCGCAGATCGGTTTGTGTAGATCAACTTTTTTACAATGAGGATGGAACTATTCAGGAGGTAATTCCTACAAAATAATAGGACAGACACCTGAAAACCTTGACCCAATAAACATAGACAACTTTTTGGTGCATGTTATGTTTGTAAACAAATAAACTAGTTGATAACAATTATTTTTTTGTATGAAAGACATCAAGAAATTATCGAAGAGTAATAATTACAGTGCTGTGAATCTGGGTAATTTGAATGATTTAATGGAGTACTCCTTAATTCATCCGGTGAATAAAAAGCTTATCGAAGGGAAAGTCTTCCTAAAAGATGCAACAGATGCAACAGGTACCCAAATTTCGTTTAACTCACTTCCTCCACACACCGAGCAGCCTTATTTTCATATACATTGGAAAAACGAAGAAACTTATATCATTATAAAGGGTGCTGGCTATTTTCAGGTTGACGAAGATTGCTTTCCAATTGAAGAGGGAAGTGTGGTGCGAGTTGCTCCGCCCGGGAAACGTGGTATTTGTAATGCATCTGACGAAACAATGATCTATGTGGTTATCCAGGCAAAAGAGAATTCCCTGGAAGAACACACGACTAAAGATGGGGAGAGACTTGCGGTTGATCCGAAGTGGAAAGAATTTTTATAGTTGCCCGAGTAATTAAAAGAAGTCCTTTAATATTTCAATTCATTGGGCGAGCGACGATAACGCCCAAATATGATTTTTTGCCCTGTAATATTTCTGAAAATGGTTGCTCCGAAATAATAACCTGGTTACTGAGCGTTGAAGCATGCATTAGATGAATGCGGTCACCAACTTCAAGTAAAATACCGGTATGGGCAACGTCCAGCCCGTTAATGCTGGTTACGATTCCAATAATATCGCCCGTCTTCAGGCACTTTTCGTTGGATGCAAATTCTGATTTTGGCAAGTAGAAATAGTCACGCGCCGAAATCGCTCGTTCCTGATTTGCAATAGTTTTGACCAGCTCCGGATTGTCTTTCAATACTTCATAACTATTCGGGTGAGTCGACATAAAGTTCACTTCAATATCGAGCGGTTTCCCAAACTCAGCAGCCGGTTGGCTTACCAGTCCGTATTGCTGATTGTTAAAAATCCAATCGCTGAAATAATGCAGTCGGCTTGGGTAGCCATCTCTTTTTCCATCGCGGTAACGAATGGTTTCCAATTGGTTGGCAAATTGATCAAACTCAGGCTCTCCACTTTTTATGGTTCGGGCAAGTGCCAATGCTGTTTCAACAAAGGTGGTGCAATCCAGCCCATCTACCTCAACAGTCAATGGTTCGGTTGCTCCATGTTCCAGCGTATGCGACACATATGGAATTCCCAAAAACTGCTTAGCCGTTTCAGCAACCAGCTCAGCTGTTGAAAGCTCGGACGAATTTGCATATTGAGCTAAAACCAACTGAATCTTTGAACTGTCGCTCAACTGGCACACAATCGGACGTTGAGAAGACTCCCGCAAACAATTCACGCTTCTTTTTCCTGCCGATTGACAACCCGAAAATAAACTAAGACAGAAGACAAAAAGAAACCACTTGATCATATTCGTTGAATTTGAATCGAAATTACAAAAATAAAATCCGTTGCAAGGTAGGGTAAATGCTAATTAGTTCGGTTGATTATTGAAAAATAGAGAATATTGCTTAACTTTTTGAACTGGAAGAATGGCAGTAGAACGAAAAAACTAATTTCGAAATAAAGTTAGAGAGCATTGACAAAACAAGAGTTTAAACAGTTGTTTGATAGGTATTTTGATGGGATTCGAAATTACATCTATTATCGGTCGGGAGACGTGGATTTAGCCACTGATCTGGTACAGGATGTCTTTTTGAAGCTATGGGAAAAACAAGTTGATTTTAATGAAAAACCGAATGTTGGACTGCTCTATAAAATGGCTAGTGACGAATTTATCAGTCGGTATCGCAGGCAACAATTGGAAATCAGTTATCAAAAAGGCCTTACGTTTAATCTGCATGAAGTGACCCCCGAAGAAGAGCTGGAGGAGAAGGAATTGCAAGCGGAATATGAAAAAGCCTTGGCCGGATTATCGGAAAAACAGCGAGTGGTTTTTTTAATGAGCCGGATGGATGGCCTGAAATATTTTGAAATTGCTGATCGACTAAATATCAGTGTGAAAGCTGTTGAAAAACGCATGAAATATGCCTTGGATGATTTGAAAAAGAAATTACTTATATCATGAGCCACAAAAATGAACATACCAATAAACCGAGAAGCTGGGACAACGTTGAACGTCTGAACAAGCGATTGGAGGTGACTTATAAAAAATCGAAAGCCGACATTTGGGCAACAATGGAATCGAAGCTGGAGTCTGCGAACGAAGTGAAGACGATTCGCTTAACTGACCGTCCTGTCTTTCGTTGGGCGGTAGCAGCTTCTGTTGTTTTGGTTCTAGGGTTTACTGGCCTGATGCGCTTTTATCAGGTCTCGCTGGAGGCCGTTCCCGGGCAGCACCTGCTTGTTGATCTGCCCGACGGGTCGGTTGTGCAATTAAATGCGGCTTCATCGTTAAGTTATCATCCGTATTGGTGGCAATTCTCCCGAAGCCTCAACTTTGAGGGCGAAGCTTATTTTGAAGTCGAAAAAGGAAGCACGTTTACTGTTCTTTCTTCCAAAGGAAGCACTTCGGTACTGGGAACCAGCTTCAATATTTATTCGCGCGATGAAGATTATCGGGTTGCATGTTTAACCGGCAAAGTGCGAGTTACAGACAATAACGACGGAAAACTTGTTTTACTTCCCAACCAAAAAGCCAGTCTAATTTCATCCGGATTTAACGTGCAGAAAAATGTTGATTTAAGGGAGGAAACGGCCTGGATAAATCAGGAGTTTTGTTTCACCTCCAAAAGTTTAAGCATCGTGTTAAACGAAATTGAACGACAATATGGCGTTCAAATTAATGGTGCCGATACGCTCAATTACAAATACACCGGTAACTTTAACCGAAGACAAAATGTAGAAGAGGTTTTAGGTTTTGTTTGTAAACCATTCGGTATTAAATTTGAAAAAGCAGGAGAAAGTGAATTTCGCCTGACAAACATGAATCCTTAGCATTGAACCAATATCTCATCATTATTCTATTTTTAGTTTCAACAAGCTTAAGTTGGGCACAACAAGTTGAAATCAACTGTCAACAAAAGCAATTGAACGAACTGCTGGTTGAGTTGCGAGAGAGCTATGACTTGCAGCTTTCCTTTGACGATGAAAATCTGGCTCAATACAAAGTAAGTGTCAGTAAAAAATTTAGCTCACCGGAAAACGCATTTGATTATCTATTGAAAGATCTTCCTGTTGCTTATGAAAAAGCCGGGGAGGTTTTTTTGTTTTACCAAGAGCGACAAGCTGTAACACGATCGAGATTTCTGCTTAGCGGGCAAGTAAAGGACCGGTTGAGCTCAGAGGCATTACCCTTTTCAAACCTGTCGGTTAACGGATTGGGAATGGTAACCGACCAGCAAGGCATGTTTTCGTTGGTGAGTGCTTCCGATAGTCTGTTTCATGTCCAGATATCGTATTTGGGGTATTATTTAAAAGACACCGTTGTGAAGGCAGGAAGTCATTTGGTGCTGCCTTTGACTCCCTCAACCTACGAACTTCGGGAAATACAAGTGGAAGGTTCACGGGTGATAAAATCGCTACAAATTGGAAATAAAGCCGGAGTCATGCGTGTGAATCATCAGGTGGCCAAGTACCTGCCCGGAAACGGCGACAACTCGGTATTTAATCTTTTGCGGTTACAACCGGGCATTCTGGCTGCCGGCGAGCAGTCGAACGACTTGGTTATTTGGGGCAGTTACGAAGGACAAACACAGGTGTTGTTTGATGGTTTTACCTTGTTTGGTATGAAAAATTTCAATGACAACATCAGTGCGGTCAATCCATTTATGGCAAAAGATATTCTGGTACTTAAAGGAGCTTACGAAGCAAAATACGGAGGAAGAGTTGGAGGCTTGTTAAATATTACCGGAATTGATGGTGACACGCGTGAGTTGGATTTGAAACTGAGTTTGAATAACATGACTATAAACGGTTTATTAAGCATTCCGGTAGAAAAGCGCTCGGCGTTGGTGGTGGCTTTCCGACAAACGTATTACGAATTGTACGATTCCAGGCAGCTCTCCTTCCGAAATAGCAGGGGAGTTAATTCACCCGCAATTACAAATCAAACGATTTATCCGGATTACAACTTTCGCGATCTGAATTTTAAATATTCCGGCTCAACTTCCGGAGGAGACATGTATTTCATCAGTTCGTTAATTGCCGAAGACCGTTTCTCCAACAATTTAGACATAAGTGATTCCTGGCACGGAACATACGAAGATCATGAACACAACAAACAGTATGCATTGTCGGCCCTTTATCAGAAAAATTGGAATTCGAGCAGCAGAACTAAATTTTCTGGGGCATTTTCTACGCTTAATAAAGAAGTTGAGACAGTTCGGCTTATAGAACGGCAACGGAATAATGGCAATGGAATGGGCAACGGCAACAACAATCGGATTGACAAAAATCAGCAATTGCTAAATGAAGTATCAGAAGCAAATTTTTCGGTTGAAAATCAAATGCCTTTGGCTGAGAAGCATCAATTGACAATCGGTAGCTCCTTTATTCTCAATGAAGTGAGCTTTGAAGAGGATTCATTCGATGTACAGATCGTTCGGCAGGGACATACCGGCAGTCGGTTCAACTTTTTCCTGGAAGACGCAATTTCATTGAGCCGCATGATTGAACTGAAACTGGGCTTGCGAACCAGTTATTCATTAAATCTGAATCAGTTTTTTTGGCAACCACGGATTTCGGCAGGAATTCAATTGACCAACGCATTCAAGTTAAACCTAGCTGCCGGAATTCATAACCAATTTATTAATCGCAGTTCGTTGATTGACGATGATGGCAATTATCATTACTACTGGCTGGTTTGCGACGAGGAAACTGTCCCGGTACTGGATGCCAGACACTTTGTAACCGGACTGACATACCATAAGAACAATTTCACCTTCAGTTTGGAAGGCTTTTATAAAGAGACAGAAGGACTAACCAGCTATATTCGGAATTTAAGGTTTGAAGATGTATTTGAAGGACAAAGTAAGACGACAGGGTTAGATGTTTTCCTGAAACAAGATTTTGGAGCTCATTCTGCTTGGTTAAGTTACACGCTAAGTGAAACACTCGAGCAGTTTGATTATTTCCAACAGCCAGTTTATCGGCGAGCCTTGCACGATCAGCGGCACGAGGTAAAAACGGCTGTTTTGTTCAATTTCAACCCGTTTCATTTTTCGGCCAACTATGTGTATGGCTCCGGCTTTCCTGATCCGCGCCTTACAGATAGCGAAGACTTCGAGAGAGATTACCATCGTTTGGATGTTTCAGCAACCTACAGCTGGCAAACTAAAAGCTTTGTGCTGGAAGGAGGACTATCGATTTTAAACCTACTTGACTACAACAATCTGAAGTATGCTAATTTCATTCAAGTGCCCGATGATCAGGAGCTGTCCATCAACTTGCAGGCAGAAGCGATTCCTTTTACGCCAACTGTTTTTCTAAACTTTTCATTTTAATTTGATCGAAGGTCTTTTCAATAATGAATGCCCTTTTGGACTAACTGAAAACCGCTTTTCATATCAATCTGTTCCCTGAATTCCGGATTTACTCGAATTGGTCAAGCGATTTCAAACTGCTTGGTGCGTGTTTTTCAAATTGGTGCAATTGGATTATTCAAACTAATGATCAAAAAAATTTAATTGCGGAGGTAGGGTGAAATTGATCTTATTCGGTTAGCAAGTGAAAAGAAAAATTATCAACCTTAATTTGAATAAGATGAAAACAATGAAGAGAATGATGGCTGCAGCAGCCGTAATGATTGTGTTATCCGGAACAAGTGTATTTGCACAAACCGAAGAAGTAATTGATGAGCCAATTCAAGATCGTGCGCGTATTCACATGACTGACGAACAAAAGGATCTAATGCGAGATCATCGGCAGAACAACCGGGAAAACCGGCAGGCATTGCGGGAAACATTTTCGGCCGAACAATTAGCCATAATTGAGAACATGGAGATGACCCGCGAAGAAAGACGTGAAGCGTTGCGTGCTACTTTTAGCGAAGAGCAACTGGCAATAGTTAATGCCAACCAACAAGCCCGTCAGGCTCAGCGCCAGGCATTACAAGATTGCCTGACTGATGAGCAAAAAGCAACTATGAGACAAAGGGGTCAGCAAAGTGCTCAGCAAAACGCGCAAGATCAGGGTCGAAAAGGTCGCGGAGAGGGAAATGGTAAAGGTGGAAACTAGTTTTTAAGCTTCTAATTAAAAGGATTGCAGGAGTATTGTTTAATTCCTGTAATCCTTTTATCAATCATTTAAATTCGAAGAACCATGAAAAAGCTTATCTTTTTGACTTTTATTTTAGCGTTTTCACTTCAAGTCAAAGCTCAAAAAAATGAGTTACAGGAAGAGATCTATGAAAACCGATTGGATTCACTGATTGAAGATGTTGTTTTTGGAGACGACGAACTGAGTTATTTATTTGGACTTAAGGATAACATGCAGTTTTTATACATGCGAACAAGTTATGACTCGCGAACATTTTATGCCGGACGCGAAATTGGAGAAAACCTGTACAACATGACCGGGCAATTGTATTATTTAAATTCTAATGGACTATTTGCAGGACTGGCCGGAGCCAGGTATGAGCAGATTGATCCGGCCTATCAAATTACAGTGCTTAGTCTTGGATACAGTAAAGGATTAAAAAAGGCTAAGTTTTTTCGCTACCGTGCTTCCTTCGACTATTACCTGTACCACAATAATGATCCTGATTTTGATCCGACCTACACCAGTGGGTTGAACCTTGGAACAACATTCAAATCGAAGTCGGTTGGAACCCGTTTGAATGCGTCATTTTTATTGGGTGATAATATTGACAAGCATCTTTCTGTTGATGTGTATGCCCACTTAACCTTACTTAAGTTTGGTCATTACAACAAGCTGCGATTGGAACCGGAAATTTCGTTCTATTTTGGAACCGAATCGGTGGCTTTAAATGGCTATGACAATCTTACAAAGTTAATTGAGGGTGACTTATCCAATTCTGCTTATACCGATGAGTTTGGGTTGATGAATACCCAATTGGAAATTCCACTAAGCTTAACTTATAAAGGATTTGATATAGATATTTCCTGGACACATAACTTTCCCCGATCGCTCGATCCAAACTTGGACTATCCAGAAACTTCATCATTCCGGTTTTCACTCGGATACATTTTTAGTTTATAAAGACTAATGACTAAAACAACTAATTCGAAACAGTAGCTTGATAGTTCGATAAGTTATAAATAGGATTTCTCTCTGGCTTATATAATTCCTGATCTGTTTTTGGATTATCTTCCTGAGTGTAAACCCATAACTGGTTTGGATCCCAAACAATAATCTCATCCCGAACATCACCGGTAATGTCCATCACGGCGTAACACATATCTGGATGACCATCATCAGGAAACTCCAGCACTTTGCGTCCATAGCCATCCCATGCACCACCTTCTTCTGCATTGGCATTCAGAATAAAAAATTCCTCGGTCTTCCCTGTCCAGTTTAGCGGCAGACACATGCTACCGTACTGATTAGGCTCAAAGGTATGGAGAAGCTCTCCATGCTTATCGAAAAGGTTGATGATTCCCTGGTTACCCCAAAAGTTGACACTGACTGTTTCCAATCCCGGTAAATCATCCCGGAAATTGGCGACAGCTGGATTTTGCACATGCCCAATGTAGTGGTGTTTTAGTATGTTCCCATTTACATCAGCGTAATACAAACCCTCGTCGCTTGCTGCACACAAAACTCTGGGAGCCTCATTTTTATCGAACCGGGCAATGGCAACGCCGTCGGCATGGTCACTTAGCTCATTATCAAGACTCCAAAGCTGAGCTCCATCATTGTCGAATAATGTGTAGCCGATTAAGAGTTCATCTTTCCCATCATTATCCGTGTCGTATGCATAAGGATAATGACCCGTCCGGCATTCTCCCTCCCACAAAATACTAAGGTCCGCAGCGTATGCCCAAAGGTAATTGTACCGATCTTTTAGTATGAAATCTGAATCGTATCCTTTTCCTTGCAAGTCAAGGAAGTAAATAGCATCTCCCAGGATATGCTTAAATTTATTATGCCCGGACGAAAGCGCTTCTCCTCCTGGCGACAAGGGTGTTTTTACTTTTTTTATGATTCTGCCAGTTGCTCCTTCAGCAATAATCAGTTCTTGGTTTTTACAGTAAATGACTTCCGTCTCACCATTTTGATCAATATCGTGAATTTGGAAAGCAACATCATTGGTTACCTTGGTTTTCCAGGGATCAGGCTTTCCAGTCTGCCATAAAATCTCTCCGTCAAATGTCATGGCAGTCAAACAACTAAGTTCACTATTCCGATCTTTTGGACCGTGATGGGTGACCTGCCCTAATAGCACATCAATTCTACCGTCTCCATCGAGATCACCAAAGCGAACATTTCTTCCAACTCCGCCTTCGCCCAAATACATTTGGCGGTAGACATGCATTTTAGGATTCTGTGAGATTAGAGAGTCTTGAAGATGTTTTTGTGCTGTTTGTTGAGCTGTAGCTTGATTGTATAACTCTTCTGATGTGGTGACTTGAACATGCTTGAAGCTTGTTGGGCTATCTGACAACAGGCCGATTTTGCCAGACTTAAAATCGCTATCCTCAGCAGCCATGATTTGATTTTTGTCTTGAAAAACAGTGATTTGACTGCCTTCAACCTGTATTTTCAAATCGATTGGTGAATCTTGGTTGAAGATAAGAAACGATTCATCTAATTCTTTTTCGTTTGGTATGCGAAACGCTTTGCCCTGATCGACTTTTAATAAAACGAATTGATTATCGTCAGTGCCAACAAAATAATATTGGCGATCATTCTGATAGCGAAAAACTAACCCATTTCGACTGGTAACGCTTTGCGGATGAAATGAGAACTCGATTGTATAATCAGTCCAATAGGGTGATCCGGTAACCACCATTGGGTGCCAATGATTATTGGGATTATGTGCTGTTTGAACCAATTGACTATGCCCTTCTTCTCGACGGACTTCCCAGGATGGAGGTAGATTATAGCGAAAAGTGGTCACAATCCACGGTGTTTTGGGACTTGCTTCCGGGAGGTAGTGATATTCAGTATGAGCACCAACATCATAAGCCAGAGGTCCGTGTGGCATTCCTGAAAAGTCTTCATCTATTAAAGTATGAAAATCTCTATTCGACTGGCAGGCACTAAAAAGAAGAACTGTCACGAAACTCGTTGTGAGGTAGGTTTTTAAAATAGAACAGCTTGTTTTCATTTAATTAGAAGAATGGTGATGAGTCTAAAAATACAATTCTTCCAGTCAAAAGAAAAGAAAAACCGGTGCATTTTAATTACACCAGCTTTGATTGTTATCGATGAGCTTTCATCCATGCTCGGGCAGCTGGTTCGTCGGTCTGAACCGGGCTCAAAATATTTTCTATTGTGTATTCAGACGCTTCTTTATCTGTCAATAGGTGTGTCCATTCTATCCTTTTTTCAGGTTGAAAGCCCGGACCCACATTTTTATATTCGGCATAATAGGCCGTTTGGTCACGGTTGGTGCCACTCCAGTTTGCCCAGCCTTTGGGTAAAATATGTCTCCCAAGTTCACAGTTCATAAAAACAACTTTAGCATAGTCGCGCCAAGGACGGCCAAGATAAACTTTGCTAACACCTTCGGCTGCAGTCAACTTACAGTTTCTGAAAACATAGCCATAAGCTTTTCCTTTTACGGTACTTGCAGCCGTCACGTATGAGTCGGCTAAACTATGGATCGTGCACGCATTAAAGAGCACTGTTGAATTGCCAAAGATGAAATCAGTTGTTCCTTCAACGTAACATTCGGTGAAATACTGTCGGCTTTTTTCTCCGGCTGTATACAAGGTATCCTGATGTCCAAGCAACCGGCAGTTTTTAAAAGTACTACGATCGCCAACCACATGCAGAGCTACAGCTTGTCCAACGGGACCGGCAGTGTTAGCAATGGTCAAGTTTTCAGCATAAAAATCATCTGCTTCAACTTTCAGCGTGTAGGTGTAAAAAGTACTGTTTCGTCCACGGTCAATGGTATCAAAATAATCATCGTAGCTAATAATTGTTTTCTCAGCACTTTCTCCAATTAATGAAAGGTTGGTGTTGCAAGCCGGTATTTTTACTTTTTCGTGATACATTCCGTTTTTCACGAACACAGTTACTCGTTCGTCGGGAAAAGCTTTACAGGCGTCAATCGCATCCTGGATTGTGGTATAATCTCCGCTGCCATCTTGAGCTACGGTGATTTCCGTTTCGTAGGATGCCGCCATTAGAACGCTGGAGAGCAGAAGCAACCCTGCGGTTAAAATGTTTTTAAATGATATCATATTATTTACTATTTACTGTTCAATTTTAACGGGTAATGTGATCTTGTTTTTACTTCAAAATAAAAGTACTATATGCAAAAATCTAACCATATAATCTGCCGCCTCTCATACTCTTATTTCTCTTCGTTTTTGAATACACGATCCAGAAAACTCACCATATAATCTACAGTTTCTTCAAACCATGGATGAACCTGCCAGAATGAATGCACACTGTTGGGAATAGTATGCACTTCAGAATAAATATCGAACGTATTCAACACCGAAATCACAGAATCTCTACCTGCATGAAATCGTGGCTGAGTACTGTTGATGAATAAAATGGGCGGTGAGTCTTTTCCTGCGTAAATCATGGGGGATGCTTCTACCCACTTATCACGCGCTTCCTTGAGTGTAGCACCAAACCAATAATATCCGGCTGAGTGTTTCCCTGGTGTATTGTCGCCTAAACTTTCCGAGGGAGTGGTGAAATCAAGAATACCATCCATGTCGATAATAGCTTGCACATTTGATGAGACTTCATTATTTCCTAAATCTCCTTCGAATTCCTCCATATTGCCTGTAAAACCAACCAGGGCTGCTAATTGACCACCTGCTGAACTTCCGGTTATGGCGATTCTATTTGGATCAATGCCATACTTATCGGCGTTAGCACGCAAAAAGCGAATGGCTGCTTTGATGTCGTAAACAGCTGCAGGGTAGAGTGCCTCGGGCGACAGGCGATATTCAATCGCTGCTGTTACATAGCCCTGTGCTGCAATTTTTTGAGCCATTGGTACCTGTGCCTCTTTGCTTCCTGTTCGCCAGCCTCCACCGAAAACCATCACCAGTGCCGGGTATTCTTCACATTTTCCCGGACGAAAAACATCCATGTGTAAGTCTCGTTTGCCATAAGGAGTGTCAGGCAATGTGACATAAACGATGTTGTTTTCTGCTTTTACGCCGTCAGGAAGATCGGGATAGACACGAGTTACATTGGGATAATCTTTTTTGATTTTAACCCAGGCCGAATAAGGCGTATATGCGGTGTCTTTCGGAATTCCATCAATAGTAACTATTTGAGAATAGAGGGGGCTGGCAGCGCACAGAAAAATGAAAAGAACAATCGATTGCATTTGTTTCATAAACCGCAGTTTTTTAAAATTAAATCAGGGGACTGTCAAAAATAAGACTGTCCCCCGATAATACCAAATATTGACCAATTTCTATTTTTAGTAATTTGGGTTTTGGTCAAGATTAGGATTAGCATTGAGTTGTTCTTCAGGTATCGGATATAATCCTTTCCATTCAGGTGTCGTCGACGTTTTAAAAGACCAGGTATCAGTGAAATATGATCCAAATCGAATCATATCTCTTCTGCGGTGTCCTTCCCAAATAAACTCGCGAGCCCTTTCATCTTCTATACTTTCTAACGTTAAACTACTTAACGGGTTCGCATTACTGCGTTCTCGAACTTCATTGACCAAGGGCAGAGCCCCTGAAGCTTTATCGGTTCTCAATAACGCTTCAGCTTTCATCAGCAGAATATCAGAATAACGATTCAATACAAAATCATTATCAGCATTGTATGCCGACCAAGTTGTACCGATTGGAGAGTACTTTAGTAGGTGATAACCTTCGTCGTTACCAGCAGCATAAATGTCCTGAACCGGCATCAAAACAAGCTGGCTATTCGGATCACTATCGTCTTTTAAGAGCGGATCACCATTCAGATAGTACTGGGGACCATATTCAATCATATCAAGTCGTTCGTCTCCGGACTCGTACCGATCAACTGGTTCATTATTAAAACTGTAACCGTCGGCAGGTGTAAAAGGCAAATTATACTTTTTCTTGTCGAGTCCATGGTTGGTATACAACATAAATTGGTTATTCCCGGCTTTTTGATTCGGATCGATTGAAAAAGAGGAAATAATTTCTGTTGAGTTTTCCTCATTTGTCGCCAGGAAGCAGTCAACCACCTTAGCTTCCAACGAATAAGCATTGGTGGTAATCACATTATCACACATGCTTATTACATCGGTCCAGTGCGCTGTTCCGGTATACACTTCGGCATTGAGGTAAACGGTTGCCAGTGCAGTGTAGGCTGCTTCTTTAGTGAAGCGAGGATAATATTCCGTTCTGTTCACGCTGTTAACTGAAGGAAGATCCGCTGCTGCTGCATTCAACTCAGCCACAACAAAATTGAAAACTTCTGCACGGGAATCAGTACTTGGTAAATTCTGCGCATCGACTCGTGCCGCGGTAAAAATTGGCACATTTCCCCAAAAATCCATCGCATAAAAATAGGCATAAGCACGTAAAGCTCTGGCCTCAGCGATGAGTGCTGACAGCTCACTAGCATTGGGCGATTGCTCCAAACTCTCGATGACAGCATTGGCCGCACCAATGGTATTGAAAATTGACGTCCAAGCGCGACGGTTCAGTTCGTTGCTGGCCGATACATTGTGTGTAGCGTATTCAATCCAGATACCGCCATCATACCAGCCACCATTTGTGCGGGCAGGTACGAAAAATTCATCTGTTCCTAAAACCGAAGGCCGCCAAGCAGCACCGATACTGACAATATCAGACAATTTTTGATAGACACCGACAACCGAAGACAAAGCTTCTTCTTCGGTTTGATAGTAGTTATCAGGAGAAAGACTTCCATATATTTCTTCATCCAAGTTGGTACATGAACCAAGTATTAAGCTGATCGCCAATAGTAATTCTGCGATAATTATATTTTTCTTCATTTTGATTTTCATTTTCATGTGTCCTCAATTATTAAAATGAAATAGTTGCTCCAAGCGAGAATGTTCTTGCTTTTGGATAACTTAAATAGTCAATTCCGAGTGGAGCAACCCCAGTACCGGAAACTTCAGAGTTTACTTCAGGATCTAAGCCTGAATAACCTGTGATTACGAACAAGTTCTGACCTGAAACATAAACTCTGGCATTTGACAAGAAAGTATTGTGCAGATCGAAGTTGTAAGATAGTGTCACATTGTCCAGACGCAGGAATGAACCATCTTCGATCCAGCGAGACGAATATTGCTTAGCCTCGTTTTTACTAATACCACTATCCACAGCACTTTTCAGTGCATTTCGTCCCGGAAGATTGATCAGATAACCCAGGTTATTAGCCGTCAGGTTGTAAACATCGTTTCCAACGGAACCACGTAAGTTGATTACCAATCCCCAGTTCTTATAGTTGAAGTTGTTACTCAAGCCGAAGGTGAAATCAGGCTGTGCACTACCGATGAAGTCACTTTCATCTTCAAATACTTCAACTCCATTTTCAATTCCTTTGAATACTTTTCCGTAAAACGATCCCAGAGGTTTTCCTTCAGTAATGAGCTGGGCAAAACCGCCGGCAAGTCCTGCACCCTGAATCGGGGCAGACAATACATCTTCGCCCGACCAACTATCGTTCGACAGGCTCAATACCTTGTTGCGGTTAAGGCTCAGATTGAAATCTGCGTCCCACGCAAAATCATCACGATCAACGATATGAGCTCCTAATTCAAATTCTAAACCTTTGTTTTCCACACTACCAACATTAGCAATCTGAGTTGATACAATTGACGGGGAAGGAACTGCAACACTCAAAAGAAGATCTGAGGTCTTTTTATAGTAATAATCGATACTACCGTAAAGACGTTGATCGAAAAGTCCGAAATTCACACCGAAGTCCCACTGTGAGGTTTGCTCCCATTTTAGATTTGGATTTGCATAACGAGATGGTAATACAACAGTCAGACGATTGCCGCCTACGATATACCCGCTTGAACTAGCGCTCAATGAAGATAATGATTGGTAGTTACCAATTTCTTGGTTACCAGTCACACCATAGCTGGCGCGAAGTTTCAAATCGGAGATAGTACTGCTGTTAAAGAAATCCTCTTGCGTTAAACGCCATGAAACAGCTCCGGACGGAAATAATCCCCACTTGTTACCTGAACCGAAGCGGCTGGATCCGTCACGTCTCAGTGTCCCGGTAACCAAAAAGCGATCATCGATATTCAAGTTCAAACGGCCGTACATGGAGATCAACGTATTGCTTTCAGCAAAACTTGTAGCCGACTCAAGGTTAGAAGCAGCTTGCAGGCTGTACCACCTAAACTCGTCCGACAAGAAACCGGAAGCAGTGTTTCTCAAGCCTTCGTTGAAGAAGTATTGGTAAGAATAACCAGCAATCGCATCGATACCGATTTTTCCAAAGTCGTCCTTGTACGACAAGAAAGACTCAAACAGTTTTGAATAGTCTTCCAGCTTCTGAACACTAACATAACCGCCATAGCCCTCTCCAAGCGGGTTTTCTTTGCTGATGTAGGAGTTACGGTTGATTCCCTGGTTTGTATAACCAATATTCACCTTAACGCTAAGTGGATCAATGATCTGATAGGTAGCTGCCAGGTTTCCGAGGAATTTTCGGTTCGTACGCTCATCGGTAATATCTGTTGAAAATGAAACAGGGTTGATCCGGTAAGGTAACACGTGGTAATAGTCGCCGTTTGCATCGCGTACCGGATAAGTCGGATTGAAAACATAAGCTTCATAGTTCATACTTGAACCAGCTTCGCTACCCACGGTGTTTGAAACCGGAGCTTGGTTAGCTGTATTTTGTCCGTAGTTCATCCGAAGATCGAACTTTAGTTTTCCATCCAACGCTTCATGAAGGATGTTTACCCGGGCATTGGCTTTTTCCAGTTTCGAGCCCAGCATAATGCCTTCCTGATCGCCGTAACCTAGTGATACGCGATAGCTTGTCGATTCGTCTCCACCCGATAAGGATAAATAATGATCGTGTGATAATGCGGTACGGTAAATCAGATCTTGCCAGTTTGTACTGGCACCCAGATCATTGTAATGAATCCCTTCTTCGTATCCTAACGCGATGACTTCTTTCCGGTATTCATCAGCTGTCAAAACATCCAGAGTATTGGCAACATTTGCCAAGCTTGTCGAAACATCGTATGTAACCTGTGCTTTGCCGGCTTTGCCTTTTTTTGTTGTAATCATGATCACACCGTTGGCACCACGAGAACCGTAGATCGCTGTTGCGGAGGCATCTTTCAAAACATTGATCGATTCAATATCATTCGGATTCAAAGTCATCAAAGGGTTAGTCGGTTCCTGATCGAAAAAGTCAGTACCGGTTCCACGGATGTTTGCTGAGCTAACACCTGCAGTTGTTGAGATTGGCACACCATCGATTACATACAATGGATCGTTTGACGCTGAAATGGAGGTTCCACCACGAACACGAACCGTCGTTGCACCACCTGGTTTACCGCTGTTCAAACTAATATTGACACCTGAAACTTTTCCTTGTACTAACTGTTGAGCTGCCATCTGAGAGCCCTTGTTGAAATTGTCACTGCTTACATTTGAAACTGATCCGGTCAGATCACTTTTTTTCATGGTACCGTAACCAATAGCTACTACTTCATCCAATCCAATGGATTCTTCCTGCATGGTAACATTAATCTGACTTTTTCCTGCAACCGGAACTTCCTGAGTTTTCATTCCGATAAATGAAAACACCAAAGTTGCATCAGAAGGGATAGTCGATAAGGTATAATTACCGTCGAAATCAGTTATCGTGCCGTTTGTGGTACCTTTAATGATTACAGTAACCCCCGGAAGTATTTCTCCTTTTTCGTTGGTTACTGTTCCTGATACTTTCTGAATCGTTTGTTGGGTAACTGATGGGGTTTTTGCTGAGATGACAATAAACCGATTTACTATTTCATACTTAAGGTTTTCATTGTCGACAACACGGTCTAAAACCTCAGAGACCGTTGAGTTACGTTCGCTAACAGATATTTGGCGATTGACATCAAAAATATTGTTGTCGTACATGAACGAATAATCCGTCAGTTGTTCAATCTCTTCAATAACATCTTTAACGGTGCCGCTCTGAATGTTTAGGTTCAGCTTGGTTTCTTGAGCAGTGGTCTCTGCCATGCTGCTAAAAAGGCCTAGGAATAGGCACAAGACTAGGGTCATCTTCATAATTAAGAATCTTTTAGCCCAGGGGGAGATGCTTTTACTTTCTCCGCCTGAATTAGACATTTTTTTCATAAGTTTGTCATACATTTTTGTGCATTTCTGCAATCCTTTAAGTTGGTGCTTGAGATTTTGCAGATTTGCGATTAAACAAAAAATAGATAAGAGAGGTCTGCTTGCTAGGCAGGCCTCTTGATGTTACATAGTGATTTACATTTTCTTCGATATTTTTACTTGTTTGCCATCAATTTTATAATTAATAGGTGCAATATGGTCGATGATTGAAAGTAATTCTTGCAGACTTTCGGTCTTTACTTTGAAGCTTAATTTCTGATCAATCGAGACGTCTTTGTCGATACTAATTTCGACTCCATACCATCTTTCCAGGTAAGTCATTACATTATTGAATGTTTCGTTGTTAATGATTAACTCATCGGTACTCCAAGAAATGATTTGTGCGATGTCTCCTTGCGATAACTTTGTCTTGCGGGTTTCAACATTATATTCCGCAATCTCGCCCGGAGACATTTGAGTTAAAAACTGATCCTTGCTGAAAAGTCCAACGCTTCCTTCGATTAAGGCTACTTCAGCTTCTTGCTCTCTGTCGTAATGTTTAAAATTGAATGCTGTTCCGTATACTTCCACTGTCAGTTCGCCTGATTTTACTGAAAATACCTTGTTCTTATTCTTTGTTACATTAAAGAGTGCTTCGCCATTTAATTCTAAATTACGCGAATGAGCAAAGCTAGTTTCGTATTTTAAGTGAGTATTCCCATTCAGCCAAACTTGTGAACTATCGGGGAGAATCACTTGGGTTTTATGTCCAAATGGCGAATAGATTTCGGTGTAAACTGGTTGGAGGGATTGATTCATAATAAGCCAGCTAATTCCGCCGCCTGCAAGAACTAAAAGAATTGAAGCCGCAATTCTCAACATAAACTGATTAACCCTAATTCTCTTTCCACGTACTTCAATTCTTTTCTCAACTCGTGTCCAACCTTGCTTCTTGTTTGGATTATATTCCTCAGGCAGCTCTCCAAAAACAGAATAAGTTACCTGTAATTCCTCCCACAATTTCCTATTCTCATTATTGGAGCTCAGCCATAATTTGAATTCTTCATCAAATGACTTTTCATTGTTTTGAAGGTAATATTGTATTTTTCCCCAAGGGACATTTGTCGCCATAATTAGTCGCTTTACTAATAAGTAACGCCGAATAGGGCTAACCCCTAAAAAATAGTTGAGAAAAATTATTTCGTGGAAAAAAAGCTCGAATGAGAGAGAAACTAGACAACTGCTTGTGAGCAACTTATCCACAAATCCAGTTCGTAATAAAAAGCACAAAGAGTTTTTCGCGATGAGGGTATAAGGTGTATCTGAGTTTTTTTAAGGCAATGGTCATTTGGCTTTCTACCGTTTTAACCGAGATGTTTAACCGTTTGGCAATTTCTTTGTTTGAGAGTTCTTCTTTCTTGCTCATAAGAAATATCGTACGACACTTTTCCGGAAGTTCATGAATGGCTTTATCCAATAAATTTCTGAAGTCTTCAACATTTGAGAAAGTTTCCAATTCCTGCTCCGGAACAATACTCTTTTCGTGCATTATGTTTTCTTTGAGTCGCTCAAAACTCTTTTGCTCTCGAAGCATATTCAGGCTTCTGTATTTCGTTGCACTAAAAAGGTACGATCGGACTGATGAACTGACCTTTATCTTTGATTTATTCTCCCAAAAGTAAACGAAAATATCCTGAACAACCTCTTCCGAAAGGACGGTGTCTTTCAAATAAATATTGACAAAATTGCAGAGCTCCGCATAATATTTATCGAAGAAATACCTGAAAGCCTGTTTATCACCATCAACCATTCGTTTGATGATAAACAGCTCATCACTATTCCATTTTTCATTCTGTTCTTTGCCCATACCAACTCACTCAAGCAATTAGTCGCATAAGGCAAATATAGAAAAATCAGGATAATATCTACCTGCCTTTTATCCCGATGATTGCTAATTCGACAAGGGCGTCAATCCTAATCCACTGCCAGTTCAAATAATTCATCCAGTATATATATTGAATATGAAGGTTTGTTATGCTCGCGAAAAACGGAGTTGATCATTGCCTTAGCTACATCTTGAGCATGAATAGGCCGATACCTTTTAAACACAAACCTGGTTAGCCAACGGATAATTTTCAGACTGAGCTGCTCGACGCCTCGTTGTTCGCCTCGCTGCCCGTCGAGTATGGAGGGACGCAAGATAATTGTTTTTTCAAAATCAAGTTTCCTCACGTCGCCATCAAGTTCTCCTTTTATTTTACTATAGAAAATTTTGGATTTTGCATTGGCCCCAGCGGATGAAATCAGCACATAATCACTGACCTTTTGTTGGGCGGCAGCTTCAGCAACGGCGTATTGGTAGGTATAGTCCACTAAAAACTGCTTTTTTATGTTGCCGGCTTTCTTGCGGGTTGTTCCTAATGACGAAAACAAAACGTCCCCCTGAAGTTTCTCAACCCAGCTACCAGTCTTATCAAAGTCAACCAAGTGTTCTTTTAGTTTTTCGTGTTTTATGCCAGTTGTCCGACGTGTAAAAACGTTTACTTCCCCGAAACGATCATCTTCTAATAATAAACTGACTAAATAACTCCCCACAAGTCCGGTTGCTCCTATTACGTTTGCTGTCAAATTTTTCATGTGCTTATATTGTTTACTTTTTACCAGAGTCAAATGGAACTCGCTCCTATTCGCACTACCGTGTGTAAGAATTTCTTGATGCTCATTTCATGATCTTCTATCCGGTATTAGCTCATCTAAAACCAACTGATTGAAATGGTCCAGAATCGTTTGCTCAAAAGGAATAAATGTCATGTTTAGGTCTTGCTTGATATACGAATTGTCGAAGACGATATCATGTCCGACATTTCGTTCAACATATTTCCTTGTAAAACCAAATAAGGGGGCAAGTAGTTTAAATAGCCATTTGGGAACATGTTTTTTAGGGACAGGGTAATTAGGATATATCTCTCCAGCAATCTTAGCAATGTCCAGAAAATCTCTTTGGTGCCCGGCCGTAAGGTGTCGACCGGAAGCCGAAGGGGTAAGCCCCGCCAGAATGTGTGCTTTGGCGACATCCCGAACATCAACCACTGCCTGAGTTCCGGCCGGTGCTCCTGTTTTGAATTTTCCTGAATAAAGCTGAATCATGAGATTAATACTGGTAGAGTCGGAGCGTTTACTTAATGATGGGCCGAGGATAAACCCGGGATTGATAATAACCAGATCCCAACGAGTTTGTTTTCCTGCAATTTTCCAGGCTTCTTTCTCTGCCATGGTTTTGGAATACGGATAAGGTTGATGCTTCACGCTGCTAGTGGTATTCCAGCTTTCTTCAGTCATCAGCCCGTTGTTTAACTCTTTAATGTCTGCCACATCGCCAATCATCGCCACAATACTGGATGTGAGCACCACCCGTTTGACTGAAGCTATGTCGTTGGCAGAGAATAAAATGTTCCGTGTTCCTTGTAGTGCCGGCTGAACCAACTCTTTATCGGCATTTTTTATTCCTGAAATTTTGAAGGGAGAAGCCGTGTGAATTACCAATTCGCAACCACTCATTGCCTCGGCAAAAGATTGATTGATCAGCAAATCTGCTTCAAATATTTCAAGTTTACCTTTAGTCTTTTCTGCACAATCTAATAAGTGCTGAAATTTCTCTTGCTTGGATTTATTCCGGACAGTTGTATGAACAGTATACCCATCGTCCAGTAATCGTTTAACGATCCAAGAAGCCAGATATCCTGTGCCTCCTGTAACTAAAATTGGCGTGTTCTTATTAATTGTTTTCATCGTTTGTTCTATTTATTGAGCAATAGACTGATCAGTCTATGCTAGTTAAAATTTTTTTATCCTTTAATGGTGTCCCAGAATAGCTTAAAAGCATCGTTCTGATATTTTTCTTCATTCATTTTTTCAGGATTCTCCATTAAGTGCTTGATGATACCGTTTAACAATCCTTGCATTGCTTCAACCAGCAGATCGATAGGAACCGCCTTTAAAATATCTTCATCCTGCCCCTTTTCAATTAGTTCATAAATAAACTGAAATCGTTGTATACCAAGCTCTTTTGTTAGGTTTGTTATAAATGGGGAATTGCTGTAGCTGGTGTAAAACTGTTGATGGTTCGGATGATCGACAGCCCAAACAATATAGTTGAAAAAAATTTGGCGAAGCTTAGCTTTAAGCGTCTCCTGCACGTTTACGTTCTCTAAAAGAGAATTCGTTAGATTATCCTTTGTTTCAAGATAGAGGGTATTGATTAACTCTTCCTTGGTCTTAAAATAATGAAACAAAGTGCCGGTCGCTACGCCAGCGTCCTTCGCTATTCTCGATGTGGGAGTTGCGTGAAAGCCATTGGCTACAAATAACTTAAGTGCCGTATCTAGTATTTGTTCTCTTTTTGCATTCATATTAAATCGACTAATCAGTCTACAAATCTATTCATTTAATGTTGATCTTCCAAATCAAGTTACTGTTCTTTGATGAGTTCCCAACGAAGTAGAATATTCGAACTTACCCTTATTGACAATTGTTAAGTCTAACGTAGAATGAACAAAGCACAATCTAAATCTTTAAGTGGCGTATTTTTCTGAAATAAGGACTGTCTGAGGCATGCTTCTATCGCTTCAAATCATTCATCGGTTTAACTGAATAAGCACCCGCCTTGCATCTTATTCTTATTCAGTTTAAATTAGTATAGTCAAATTAACACCTGAAAATAACCTGTAAAACGAATAAAATGATAAACAAGATTCACAGTCTGGGAGGCTACATTCATGAATATCAGAAAAGTATCGCTAATCCTCGGGCTTTTTGGGGACAGCAAGCCGAATGCTTTTATTGGCGCAAGCGATGGGATAGAGTATTGGATTGGAATTTTGACGAACCCAGTATTCAGTGGTTTGTGAATGGGAAACTCAATATTACCGAGAATATTTTTGAGCGGAATTTGTATACGCACGGTAATCAACCGGCTATTATTTGGGAACCCAACGATCCCAATGATGAATCACGAACGCTAACTTATAGGGAGTTATTTGAAGAAGTAAATCGATTTGCCAACACACTAAAACGACTGGGTATTGTAAAAGGAGACCGGGTTGCTTTGTATATGCCCATGGTTCCGGAACTGGCAATTGCCGTTTTGGCTTGTGCACGAATCGGTGCAATTCACTCGGTTGTTTTTGCCGGATTTTCAGCAAACGCACTTCAGGAACGCATTAACGATGCATCGGCCAAACTTCTGTTAACAGCTGATGGCGGTTTTCGGGGATCAAAAATTACCCGCTTAAAAGAAATTGTAGACGAAGCTCTCGAAACATGCCCAACCATTGAAACTGTGGTTGTTCTGAAACGAACAAAATCAGAAGTGGAGATGGTTGTTGGTCGTGATATTTGGTGGCACAAGGCTATTGATGGACAACCTACTGAGTGTGTTGCTGAAGAAATGGACTCGGAAGATCCCCTGTTCATTTTATATACTTCAGGATCAACAGGAAAACCAAAAGGAATAGTTCATTCCACTGCTGGGTACATGGTGTATTCAGCTTATACGTTTAACAATGTTTTTCAGTACAATGCCGGAGATGTATTTTTTTGTACAGCAGACATTGGCTGGATTACAGGTCACAGCTATATTGTTTATGGTCCGTTGCTGACGGGAGCACAAACCCTCATGTTTGAAGGAATTCCTACCTGGCCTGATGCCGGCCGTTTTTGGGATATTGTTGCCAAGCACAAGGTCAATCAATTTTACACGGCACCAACAGCTATTCGAGCCCTATTGGCACAAGGAAACGATTTTTTAGAAGAGAAAAAAGTTGATTCGCTAAAAGTTTTGGGAACGGTTGGAGAGCCTATTAACGAGGAGGCCTGGCACTGGTATCACGATCATGTTGGACGCAACCAATGTCCAATTGTTGATACCTGGTGGCAAACCGAAACCGGCGGAATCTTGATTTCTCCTATTGCGGGAATTACCCCGACCAAGCCTTCATTTGCAACCTTGCCACTCCCCGGTGTTCAACCAATAATTGTTAACAACGAAGGGAAAGAATTAACAGGCAATTCGGCAGCGGGAAATCTCTGTATTAAATACCCCTGGCCGGGAATAGCTCGTACCTTATGGGGAGACCATGAGCGATTTAAGCAAACGTATTTTTCAACCTATGATAAGTTATACTTTACCGGTGATGGTGCTAAACGCGACGAAGACGGTTATTATCGAATCCTCGGCCGAGTAGACGATGTGATAAACGTGTCGGGACATCGTTTAGGAACTGCCGAAATTGAAAATTCCATCAATGAGCATCCACTGGTAAATGAGTCAGCGGTTGTCGGATATCCTCATGCCATTAAGGGACAGGGAGTTTATGCATTTGTGGTTTGTGGCGAATTATCAACAGGAGGGGTTGAAGGGATTCGAAAAAGCATTATGCAGGGAGTTACAAAAATTATTGGACCTATTGCACGACCGGATTTGGTTCAAATTGTTCCAGGGCTTCCTAAAACCCGAAGTGGTAAAATTATGCGTAGAATATTGCGTAAAGTAGCCGAAGGCGACGTAACCAATCTTGGCGACACCTCCACTCTGTTGGATGAAGATGTAGTCGAAAGTATCATAGAAGGAGCACTGGTCGACGTGAAAAGATAACGTTAAATCTCACTCTTAAAAAGGAGCAACCACAGCTCCTTTTTTTTATGATGTAACTTTTGTGTTAAAATTGAATTACCTGTTCTCCTTTTCGGAAATAGAAACCATTTTCTGCCTACTTTCGTGGCTAATTAGGGAAATCTGATTTGATTCAACATTACGCTGAACATCTTAGCTGTAAAGAACGTACCTATTTAACAGGAGTAGACTTAATTCATTAGTTGTTGTCCGGTTCGAAAAATTAAGATTCAGTCAGAATTAGAGATTCGATAAGATCAACAGCGAGCTTAAATTTTGATTATTCAGTTTGGCTGAACAATCAAATACGATTGAAGTAATAACCAAATAAATATATATCATGACTGTAAATAGAACCTTTGGGATAGGCATCGATAAGAATGAGCCTGAAGTGTCAGACAAAAAGAAAATCCAATATATCAATCTAAAACTGGCAGCTGATGGTTATCCCACGTGCACCAGTGGAGCTAAATCAGATTTTCTTGAAATGGCCATGCCTCTTCTAAATAACTACAATATTAAGTCGAGGTTACTATCAAAAAATACATCCCCTATGGGAGATCGAATCCGGAATTTTATTTCGGACTATCTTAGTGATGTTCCGGGTGATAATACTATTAATTTCCCAAGTCATCCATTCATTTTAGATCGTTACGGATTGGCTCGGATGATCTCAATACCACCAAATGCTGATTTGTATGAAACAGATATCGTAAAATCTTATCGAACAGCACAGGGAGTACTTAACAACCCCAAAGAAGACAGAAGAACAACAAAAGGTGTTTTTCATGTTAGTGAAGGAGGATTGCCAATTCCTGATGATAAGAAGGCAGTCCCAAAAACAACATTCTGCAAACTGTTACAAGCTGCGATGAACCCTCCCAAAGACCTACTGAAATTACCTTTCACAGCAAATCAGGAAGACGTGGCTGAGTTATTCGTTACATTGATGTTACGCCCCATTGTTGTTCCTGAAGTTCCGGGAGTAATGCCGGAAAAATCGATGGAAGTTTGTTTTCTGGCACCTGGAAGTTTGGTATCGAACCTTGATTTTGTGGAGTCGATCTTCGGAAATGCCGGAGATCCATTCCTGCCCGAAAATGATGCAGCATTAGATCCGGAACACTGGACCGGACATACCGGCTGTGTAATTCTTGCGCCGCACTTGATACAATTGACCAAGAAAGAGCTTGGTCTTCCACATTACGACAACGCAACTGAACGCCAGCGTCGTGATGGCATGTGCTGGAAAAAGGAAGATGAGAAATACAATGACGGTAGTGCTTTTAAAATTGCTGCTCGTGACGAACGAGGGGTAGCGATCACGTTAATTGCCGATAACTACTACGGATATTGCAAAAAGGAAGTAAAAACCATGATTGGCTACTCAGCCAATTTATTTGGTTTGGCAGAGGAAGAACATGCCGGTGGAGCCATCGCTTTCCCTAGCTATAACCTGGGTGAAAAATGCTATTTAGATGAGCGTTTACCAAATAACGGACTGAATTTCGCTTCATTTATCTACTTGTTTGCCGATATGCTGGATTTGAAAAAGGAAGGTTATGCGGTTGACAAAAAATACCGGGATATTATTTATATTCCTGAAGATGCCCGATTTAACCTGATGGAGCAAACAATTAAGTGGTCAACAAGTGGAGCAGAGCAGGTTATTAAACTTCTTCCATATAAATACTACATCTATCCGAATGGGTACAAAGTAGAAATGAAAAAGCGTATTGAAGGACCGAAGTGGCACCTGGTAGGTACCATGGCCGAAGGAACACTTTGTCACAAACCTTGTACTGTTTCGGGAGGCGGAAAATCAGAGATATCTAAATCAATTAAAGATGCCATGATTCAGGGACCAGTCATTGTTACTGATTTGAACAAAGACCTGGACATTGTTGAGGAAATCATGTCGAAAGACTACTCGAAACGTTTCAAAGTTTCTCCTGACTATTCAAAAAATAAACCACGTCATATTTTAAGCCGTCGGCGTTCTTTAGGCTCGGTGATTAAGTTATTGACTCCTGCCGAAGAGTATACTGATGAATACAACGAGTGGCTGACTTCCTTCCCGCAACGAATCAAAGTGCTGATTTATGTGATTAAAGGAAACTACAGTACGGACTGGGATAAAGATTGGCGGAAATACTTCTCGGTGGATAAAGTAAATGGAGTGCCCGGAAATGAACTGAAATTTCAGAATGATAAACTGCTATCGAACTTCCTGAGAGTTGGACATGACGAGGATAACTCATGGCGCATTTTTCTATTACGTCAGGATTATAATCCGTCAAGTAAAGTTCAGGCTGAAGATGATATCACAGCATCAGTAACGTTGAAATCAGAAAACCTGAACAACTTAAATACCGAATATAAAAATCAAAGCGTAAAACTGCTTACCAACTGCGAATCACGTTTATTCCAGCGACCTGATGATTGTGTGCATAAAGGGTATGATAAGCAAGGTGAAAAAGACCTTTCAAGTCCGAATACCTTCTTGTCAAACTTTGAACCATTAACACGTGAGCAGGTGCAGGAAATCAAAGATGATGCAATTGGTTTTGAGCTGTATACTCAGCCTGTGAAAAACTTAATTAACGACTTTTTAGAAATCGGGACCATCGATTATCTGGTAGTTCCTTCGGAACCTCGTTTGGTAAATGGTGTGCCTTCTAAAAATCCGAGATATTTACAAACGAGGCCTGATTTGGTAGACTCAACTGAAAAATATGTTGCCGAAGTTGGAACACGTATTTTCAGAAAAATTCCGCTGGATCAACCAGTACATTCTCCGGTGAACGCAGTATTACCAGGTCGCAGAAATAACCCTGCTGAGCCTGAAAATAATGTACCACCATTGGCCGTTTATAATCCAATCCACTATCAGGAATTACCTGAGTTGTTTATCGATTTTATTTGTAGCATAACCGGAAAGTCTCCATCAACCACCGGGTTTGGTTCCGAGGGTGCATTAACCAAAGGGCCTTTCAACTCCTTGTTACCAGCTTCTGACTTGAATAATGCATTCTTATCATACATCTTAACAGGTTACGATGGTTTCTCTTCAGCAGCAGGCTATGTTGGACCAAAATATAAAGTTGATCACGATGTTAGTTTGCTGGTTCCTGAAATCTGGTGTCGGATGTCAGTTGAGGAGCGCGATCCAAAATTCTTAATAGAAAACGGGTACTTGGAGAAAATTGAAAACTTCAAGCATAAAGGAAAAGAAGTTGATGCCAGCTTGTTGGGATACCGAATTACTCTGAAGTTTGTGACTCACTTCTTGGCTCGTATTTTCAGTAAGCCTGATGCTGTTTTCAGTGATGACATGTTGCGCCCTGAGAAACAAGACATTGACATGTTTGTAGCGTCGGTCGAAAATCTGAGCATTACTCAAAGACGAGTGGCCGAAGGATTGATGCGCGATGGTACGGTTGATATGCTTTGCCCACCACTGAAAGCTCTGGTTCACATCATGGTAGATGGTAAATACAAGGGGAAAGATCGCAATGATCCTAAAATTCGCGCCATGTTTACCCGTGAAGCGGTACTGGATAGCGATTGGTACAAAGCACGTTTGGTTGAAAAACAAAAGCGTGATATCGAGCAATGGACTAAGCGTGTAGCTTACATTGAACGAATCATCAACCTGAAGAATTTTGCGGAAACAACCGCCCGCCTGAATTTACAGGAACGCTTAAAAGCAACTAAAGAAACGCTAAGTAAGGTTTCTTCATCCGATTACCTGAATAAATTGGAAGGAACTATTGGTGTAGACACCTTGAAGTCTATTGAAGATTAATTTCGGAACTAAGAATACAAAAAAAGCTCCGATTCTTTTAAATATGAATCGGAGCTTTTTTATTTTTTTAGTCATCCTGACCTAGCTTCAGAAACTGTAAGAAACTGGTATTAAATTAATAACGATTCCGAGTTAGGTTTGAAACGACCTCGACTTGATCGAGTCAGAATAATCTCAGCTACTCTTTTGACTCTTCCTCGTCATTATCTTCGTTAACCGCAGCGGCTTCTTCATCTTCTGTGTTTTCTTCAAAATCGCTTGCAACAGGCGCTTGAGTTACAGCCACTGGCTCCTCTTCCGGCTCAATGCGCTTCAAGTGTGGGGGAAGTGGCTCATTGACATCATCTTTAAAATAAGGATACACGTCAACAATGGTACTCAGGTTCATGGCTGTAATCTGAATCGGCACCAAAATATAAGAGAGTCCTTCTTCCAACCGCTGAAGTGCTTGCTTAAAATCATCAGCTGCCACCAAAAAGTAGTTGTTTATTTTCTTTTCTTTTCCGGCCTTTTCATCGATCGTTACAATCCCAATCTTAGCCTTGAACCAGTATTCACCGTCATCGTGAGGAAATATTTCTATAATATTTGATTTCTTGATGTTGTCAACCAGAAATTCGCCACCGCGCACAACCTGCTGCATTTGCTCAATAATACGCGTTTCAGCATCGGTAAACGACACCGCATCTACCAAATAAGACTCTGTTACTTTCCGTTCGCGACCATCCTGATCAATCTTCACATATTTTACTTTGCA
The DNA here is from genome assembly GCF_963678245.1 of uncultured Sunxiuqinia sp. Classification (NCBI taxonomy): domain Bacteria; kingdom Pseudomonadati; phylum Bacteroidota; class Bacteroidia; order Marinilabiliales; family Prolixibacteraceae; genus Sunxiuqinia; species uncultured Sunxiuqinia sp. The sequence goes on along the minus strand of NZ_OY782772.1, from coordinate 28,586 downwards.
TTCAAACCAAGTCTGCATAATCTTTTCTTTTAAAATGAATATGCAAAGATATTTTCTTCAAGCATTTATACCGGCTTTTTCAGAAATAGTTTTTCACAAATTGAAAACAGACAAAGCGCACAAGGATAAGCTCAATGTGGACGTTAAAAAGTCGTATCTGATTATATTTCAAACCGATTGAGAATGGATTATATTAGTAGGGAGTCAAAAGAGGAATATAGCAACACAAAATAAAAGAGCTTTTAATTTTGTAACCTAATTTTACTATTTATGCTTATTGGACTCTTAAAAGAGGGTGAATCGGAAAACCGAGTTGCCTTCTTGCCCGAAATTGTCTCCAGTCTTACCAAACGCAAGGAGGAAGTGCTTGTGGAAACCGGAGCCGGCAAGTCTGCATTAGCGACTGATGCTGCTTACAAAGAAGCCGGAGCAACTGTTTTTCCACGAGAAGAAGTGCTGAAAAAAGCTGATTTTCTGATCGGCATTCATCCTCCCGACAAACCGTTAGTGGAAGCACTTGATCAGGCCAAAATGTGGCTCAGCCAGTACAATCCGATGTGGAACACCGATCTGGTTAAGCAATTTGTATAGAAAGGAATAACCACGTTTAGTATGGATGTCATTCCACGCTCAACACGGGGTCAGGCGATGGATGTGTTATCATCACAGGCAACCGTGCCCGGCTATAAAGCAGTACTCGAAGCAGCTTTCAAACTTCCCTCCTTCTTTCCCATGTTTATGACAGCGGCCGGAACTATTCGCCCGGCGACTGTACTGGTGTTGGTTGCCGGATCACAAGCTATTGCTATTGCCCGAAAACTTGGTGCACAAGTGCAGGCTTTCGATGTTCGATCGGCGATAAAAGAAGAAGTGATGAGTCTTGGTGCCAAGTTCGTAGAAGTTGAAGGTGCCAAAGAAGATGCTGCTGCCGGAGGATATGCGGAGGAACAAACCGATGAGTTTAAGCAAAAGCAACAGCAAGCAATCAACGATCATGCAGCAAAAGCTAGCGTGATAATCTGTAATGCACAAATTCCGGGGCGCAAAGCTCCTTTACTTCCTCCAAAAGAAGCTGTTGCAGCCATGAAGCCGGGCTCCGTGATTATTGATTTGGCAGCCTCAACCGGTGGAAACTGCGAACTCACGCAAGACAATAAAACCGTGGTGGAACATGGAGTCACTATCATCGGACAATCGAACTATCCAAGCTTAATGCCAGCTGATGCCAGCAAAATGTTTGGGAAGAATATTTTAAACTTCCTCGAACTTCTATTTAATGAAGAAGGAGAATTCAAGCTGAATTTTGATGATGATATTATTAAAGAAACCTGCATAACTCATGGCGGAGAAATTATCAATGAACGTGTAAAATCTGCTATTCAAAGCTAAACCCCAACTACGATGCATGAAATTCTAATCTTTTTCTATACTTACAAGGAAGCGATTTTTATTATCGCCCTTTCCATTTTTCTGGGGATTGAAGTAATCTCCAATGTACCTGCTGTTCTTCATACCCCGCTGATGTCGGGAGCTAACGCCATTAGTGGTGTTATCTTATCGGTGGAATTATTTTGGTTGGCCATGCTGATGCAACAACCATCAACACCGAGTTGATTCTGGGGATATTCGCTATCATTTTTGCCATCCTCAATGTCGCTGGCGGATTTTGTGGTTACCGACCGCATGTTGGAAATGCTAATGGAGTAGGTAGTCAACCGGCAAACGTCTGGATTATTCTGGCAGCCATTGGCGTTGGTTCTGCCATTGGTTGGATCATTGCCCGAAAAATAAAAATGACTGCCATGCCCCAGCTTGTATCATTTTACAATGCAACGGGTGGAGCAGCTTCAGCATTAGTTGCTCTACTCGAATTCCCAAATGCCGACATGAGCAATTGGGGCTCGGCACTTGTAACACTTCTGGGCTTAATTATTGGTAGTATGGCCTTTAGTGGAAGTATGATTGCCTATGGAAAAGGACGGAAGGGTAAAAGATATCCGGGCCGGACATATGAGCTTTGTCAATCTTGCATTACTGGTTGGCACGTTCGGATTGGCAATTTTCATTCTGCTATCGGGGCAAACACCAGCGAACCTCAATTGGGCTATTTATTTACTTTTCTTTGCATTGCTTCTTTTCGGAGTACTTTTCGTGATGCCAATTGGCGGATCCGATATGCCAGTTGTTATTTCCCTACTAAACAGTTTTACCGGAATTGCTGCAGCCATGGCCGGATTTATTTATAACAGATCCTTGCTGAATGTGATTATCGGCGCATTTGGAGGTGGTGGTGCTACAGCTGCCATTAATGATCAGAGAAGCCCAATAGCAGGCTGCCAATAATAAATGCACACGAATCCAAAAATATTATTGTCATGAAACGTGGCAGGGGCATGGGCTATGCTGGTATTGAAAACAGCTTGTTTTTTGATGATAAAACTCGTTTGCTTTTTGGAAACGCAAAAGATACTTTGCAAACGTTGGTTAGCGAAATTAAAGGGTTGTAAGCAAGGTGTAGTTTTAAAAAAAAGGCAATGAGAAAGAATCTCATTGCCTTTTTCTTGTGTGCAACTCACCGTATTAAATCAAAATTAATCAATAAGGAATGTTAACAGTTTTTTACGATTTTATGATTTTTATTTCCCTATATTTATCCAAAATCAACGTCACGCCCGACACCATGTTCCCGTATATAAATGCTTAATTTATGGATGATAACAGAAAATACGCTGAAGTCAAGATCCGAAAAGAAAACAAGACAATGAAGGTTTTGATCGGTTCGGGATTGAAACCTGAAATAATTGATTTGACCGTTAATAAATGGCAATCGCTAATTGACGCTGTTGCCCAAGCGGTTAATGCCCATGTTGGCTCCATTATGAAACTTAGAGAGGATTCGCTAGAAGTATTTGTAGTAACCGAACATCAGAATACATCTTTGAAAAAAAATCTCAAAGTTGAATTGAATCAGGGAATTTTCTGTGAAACGGTTATCGGCACACAGAAACAACTCATTGTTACCAATTCAAGAAAAGATGAGGTGTGGAAAAATTATAAAACAGAGTTTACTTCCTACATGGGCTTTCCGGTAAACTGGCCCGATGGTGAGGTTTTTGGTACTGTTTGTCTTTTCGATACTGAAGAGAACAAATATAATGATACATACAAAGAACTCTTAAATCAAGTAAAACTACATATTGAAGCGGACTTGCAATGGCTAATTACAAATCAAAAACTGCAAGAAAAAACCGATGAGCTGGAGAAACTCAACAAGATAAAGTCCAAGCTACTGTCATTGATATCGCACGATGTAAGAGGCTCGGTGAGTACGATGGATTCATTTCTTAAATTGATCCTCAACAACTATGATCAGTACGGCAAAGCTTTTTTAAAAACCATACTCAGCTCACTGAGTCAGAATACCAGTGCCGTGTATCACACACTTGAGAACTTACTAATCTGGTCAAAAAATGATCTACTGCAACTGAAAGCCAATAAGCAAAATTTCAACCTTATTCCTGTTTTTGAAGAGATCTTATCGCAATTTAAGCATACGATAGAGCTAAAGAAATTTGAAATTTTTGAAGATTATTATTCAGAAGAAATAATAATTTGTGCAGATGAAGAAATGATTCGTACTTCGTTGCGAAACATCTTCTCTAATGCAACTAAATACACGGAAAACAAGGGGAAAATATTCATTCGGGTTTTAAGCGAAAACGATAAAACGATTATTGAAATTGAAGATACCGGTGTTGGTATGCACGAAAATATCCTCCAGAAACTGTTCACCTATAGTGAAGATCATTCGAAAGAAGGAACAGAAGGAGAATCCAGCTCCGGGGTTGGTCTATTTTTAACCAAAGATTTTTTGGATAAAAATGGAGCCACGGTGAATGTTACCAGCGAGCTTGGAAAAGGAACAAAATTTCGAGTGAAAATCTGATTTTCTCTCAGTCCTATTTCCCATGCTTAAAAACAAAAAATCATTACTTCATTTTCTAATTGGCTACAATTTATTAATTTAGTTAAATCCTAATTTCAGACGAGAGTTCATTGTGAAACAAGTTGAAAATTAAAAAATATTTATAATAAACTGATCAATTCTCAGAATAAAAGAATAAAATGATTCAGTGACTAGAGGTGGCTTTTTTAGAAGCCACCTTTTTCATCACACAAAAAAAAGGAGGGAAGTCACTCATAAATCTAACAATTCCCGAGGCAGAACCTTTGAGAAATTCGTTGATAAAAAAAATACGAACAATGTCAGATTGCAGTTGTTGGTTCTGTTGATGGTAAAAAAAGGAAACTATGATCTCTTTAAATATCAGAACAAACTCTCAGAGAAAGAACGAAATCTACATTTACAGGCAAACTTCATATTCGCTTACCTCTTTATAAACAGCGATCTGCCAATAAATTTAAAATGAAATGAACTCAAGAAACCAAGGATATTTCCAGAGGGAGATACAAAAGCGTTTATCAAAAATTGAGACACATTGTTTTGGAGTAAATACCTATGTCACTGTTTCATTAAAATAAATAGAAAATTGAATATACAAGGAAGACTAAAAGGCGAAACTAAATTATGGCATTTATCACATTAGACACTAAGAAACTAAAAAAGAACTACGACTATCTTGAAAAACTACTTTCAAAGAATGGCATTACATGGGCAGTTGTTTCAAAAATGCTGTGCGGAAACAAGACCTATCTGGAAGAAGTTATTAAGCTGGGAATAAAGCAAATGTGCGACTCGCGAGTATCAAACCTGAAAATGATCAAATCAATATCAGAAGAGGTTGAAACGGTCTATATAAAACCACCTCCGAAGCATTCGATTGATGAAATTGTAACGTACGCTGACATTAGTTTCAATACTGAAATTGACACCATTGAGCGACTTTCAAAAGAAGCTAAAAAGCAAGGAAAAATACACAAGGTCATCATTATGATTGAGACGGGTGAATTGCGAGAGGGTGTATTGCAAGAGGAGTTTCTTGATTTTTATGACGCGGTTTTCAAACTCCCGAACATTAAAGTTGTTGGTATTGGAACCAATCTGACGTGCATGTACGGAATTTTACCCAGTCACGACAAACTTGTTCAGCTCTGTTTATATGAGCAACTTATCGAGGCCAAATTCAACAAAGAGATTGAGTACGTATCAGGGGGCGCTTCGGTAACTGTTCCTCTCATTTTTCAAGGGCTGCTGCCGAAAGGGATTAACCACTTTCGTATCGGCGAAACATTTTTTTTGGGAACAGATGTATACAATAATGAAACATTTCCGCAGATGGAAAACAATGTGTTTAAGCTACATGCCGAAATTATCGAACTCACCGAAAAACGTATGCGCCCCATTGGCGAGCTTGGTAAAAATTTATTGGGTGAAACCATCATTTTTGGGGATGATGTTCAAACCGAAAAATCACACCGCGCATTAATCGACTTAGGACTGTTGGACATTGATGAAAAACACATCAAACTAAGAAATAAAGACCTTAAAATTGTTGGGGCTTCTTCCGACATGTTGGTTGTCGATCTGGGTAAAAACAAGGAAAACTATCAGGTTGGGTCTCAACTCGAATTTGAAATGGATTACATGGGAGTACTTCGATTGATGAACTCCAAATATATTGAAAAAAGGATATTAAGCGAATAAAACCATTCAGGTAACACCAAAAAAAGGGCTATTGTATATACATATCTTTAGCCCTTTCTTTGTGCCTACAGGGAATCGCGAAGGCATTACCACAAAACTTAATTTTTAAAACAGAAGGTGAATACATGCTGCCGAGCATGTGATGTTCTGTATTGATTGCCATTCGAGACGTGATTTCAGTGTTTTCGCTGCGCCGATGATTTCGGGAACAGTGGGTCAGGGAGGTGAGGTATTTGATCAGGTTATGGGATTCCCCGGAAGATTTGTATTTCCAAATATTACACCGTCAAAACTCAGTAAATGAACCGATGCGAAATATTCAGGGCAATTACGAGTGGGGGTTCAAAAGATGGCCGGTCGCTGTTTCCATTAATGCCACATCCACACTATGGCGAAGTTGCCGTGGAGGATATTAAGTGTCTGTTATTGCTTACTTGCGTTTATTAGAACCAATAGACAATACCCAAGAAGCATCATCTCCTGATTTTCCGATGAATATAATTATCAACACAATTCCCCAAAAAGCGAATCCCTCAAAAAGGCCTGAAGAATCAGATCAGATTAATTACGGCAAATATTTGGTAAATGCCGCTGCTTACATGGATTGTCACACCCGACAGGAAAAGGGTAAGTTTGTTGGTGATCCGTTTGGTGGAGGAATGGAATTTGGGTTTCCTGATGGTTTTGTTTTGGGCTCCGTAAATATTACGCCTAGCGAATCAGGAATTGGATATTGGACAGAGAAAGATTTTATTGATCGGTTTCGGACGTTCTCCGATTCAGCGTTCGAACAAATTAAAGTTGAATCGGGAGAATTTCAAACCTTAATGCCATGGACGTTTTACGCCGGCATGAAAATGAAGATTTAAAAGCCATTTTTGCGTATTTACAAACGTTGGAACCTTCAGAAAATGAAATTGTATTATTTACTGCTGCTGAAGAATAAGCGAATTCAAAATTGATAAAAGACTCCGATTGGAACGTCTATCAATATAGGGTTAAATACAAATACTTTCTCCAGTTTTTTGCAAATCTCGAAGGCCATTTGAAAGAAAGAAACTGGAATTGGAACCTTAAAATAACAAAGTATAAATAGTTGGAAAAAAGGGAAATAAGCCAAATAAAATCAGACAGATTTTAAGAGTGTATTTTACAAATAAGGCAGAACTGCAGTTCAAGATTAAAAATCTAAAAGACTATGAAGACGGTATTAAACCCAAATTATTAGTTGAAATAAATTAGATTCCGTACTTGGATTAACTTGACTTTAGAGTTACATCAAAGAAATGCAAGCACGCTTCTTCAAATGTTCAACATTAATTATTATACTACGAATCAACCTTTTATCAACTACCATCCTCCCAGAGTAAACTCATGAGCTGCTTCAAATCTCCTCTTTTTCCAATTTACGTGACAAACAAAAAATCAGCACCCCGACAAGCAGTGTGCTGATTTTATATTGTAAGCAAGTAATTTTACAATTACATCAAGTCGTATATATACTACGGCTAGCTTTTGGGCGAATAGAAAGCATACGAACATATCTAAATGCGCACCTAAAGTAGATCAATCCAGATCTCCTTATTCGATTTTCTATGGTTATCAGCTATGCTTACGCACCAGGAATGCCACCCATTCCGAATACCATAGCAAGCAAAGCAACGGTTTCGATAATCCCCATTGCTGCGATATACATACCTGCACCTTGTTTTTCGTTAACTGCCAGGTTTGCACAAGCCGCGGCGCCAACCCGACCCTGCATAATTGCGGAGGCGGCAATGGCAATACCAATAAAAAATGCCCAAATCATCTGATTCACATAACTATCAGGATTTAAATTGGCATCAATCATTGAATTCATAAAGATCATGCCGTAGATTACTTGACTTAATGGCATACCAACCATTGCGAGCGCCAACGGAGGAAGCTTTTTATTGTCTTTAATAGCCTGTTTCCAAAGCCCCAGTGCTCCCATTCCGGCAACTCCGGTACCAATTGCTGAACCTACACCTGCTATTCCTAAAGCGATAGCATGTCCACCAAAACCTGTAACTACCGTTGTTAAAATTGTTGTTAAAGTCATCATATTAGTTCTTTATAAGATTTATTTCAATTTATTGCTTTTCAATCTGAATGGATGGTATTCACTTCCGGAAAACTCGACCCCGGCATGCCCGGAATATTCCAACATATTTAAACGAACACCGTGAACGAGTACAGCCATTGCCGCAAGAATCATGTTTAGCGTATGTCCAAGAATTAAAATAACGACCGCACCAATGCCGGAAGCGATGGTTGAAATACCGTCGCCAATTGCCATTTCGTTAAAACTCAGCGCCATTAACACCGTCGATAAGCCAACAGCATAGAGACGGATATATGAAATAATATCGGAAAACCCATTGATTACGCTTAATGGTAAGCCACCAATCGACGAAATTACGCCTTTTACAAAACTGCTTCCGGGATTGGAAAACAAAGCAACGAGTAACCCACCGCCGGCAAATAACCAAACCATGATCTCCGGAGATGGAAAACCCAGCACCATCTGGTTAACAATCAAGTATAAGCCCCAAACGATTGCAACCCATCCGAGCTCTGAAATCGCCTTTACACTATTATTGTATTTCCATGCAGTTTGTAAATGTCCGACCGTTAAGTGTACTGCTCCAATCAGGAACATAAATTTCTGTATAAAAATAGCGTCCCCCCCAAAACTTGCCAACTGGTTTATTTTCAACGAACTTAAAACCGGGAATTCTGCAATCGCTTCAGCTCCAAAATAAGTTCCGGTGAGTATTCCCCAAAACATGATCGATGTCGAGAGCGTATACATCAGGCTGAATTCGACTTTCTTAACAAACTTCTGCTTACGATGAACCAGAAAAGTTATCACTAAAAAGATCAGCCCATATCCGGCATCGCCCACAAGAATTCCGGCAAAGAATGTAAAGAAAAGCATAAACACTTTTGAAACATCCATTTCTTCATAGCCGGGAACCAGTCCCATAAAATCCATTACCGGCTGAATACGGCTTGTCCACCCTTTTGACCGAATGAGTGTTGGAACGTCGTCCATGTCATCCTGATCGGGCTCCTGAATCACGTATCCCCAGTCTCGCTTTTCTGCTGTCTCCACAAGCTCTAGTACCGTATCCTCTGGAATAAAGCCCTTCCAGCACCCTACTCTTTTTTCGATATCAAATCCGCCATATTGGAAATTTTGTAGATCAAGATGCTGAATTTTTTCATCAAGAGCATTCTGCAACACTGACTTTTGTGCATGCAGCTGAAGTAAAAGCTGTTTGCTATCTTCCTGCTGTTTATTGGTATTACGCAACAATTCGTCTAATTCGTCAAGTTGAGTTTGTGGAAGGGCAACTTCACTGAAATCCAGTTGTTCGTCTGCCTCTTCAGCCATGAGAACCACTTGGTTCAAATCACCCAGTTTGCCAACCACCTGAATATTATCGCGGCCTGCAACCTGCTTTAACTCTTTATTGGTGAGTAAATAAAGCTTAAGCCAGACACCTTTTAGCTTTAGCTGCTCAATATCATCTAGCTGAATATTACCCCACTTGCTATACCACTCCTTGTCACTCGTTAATTTGAGGAGACTTTTTTCAAGCTCCACGCAGAGCTTTTCAGCCTCCATTATTTTTTCGACTAAAACAAATTCGCCATTTTCGGTTGTCGAGTAGTCGGTCAATTCGTCAAAAGAAGCTTCTGAATCCTGTTCGTCATCATAGCTTTCCAGAATCGACATCGCCTTATTTAGCTGTCCGATTTGTTCTGCAACCCGATCAATAGACTCATTCTTAGGCGGTTGAAATGGAGTAACGTGCAGGACTCCAAGCTGGCCCAACACCTGAAGATCAGCTTCGAGATCACCCGCTGAATTCGGCATGAAAAGTAGCACCTTCTTCATCTTTACGATCATACACTTTCCTCCTTTTGTCTACTGGTTTTGACTACCTTCGCGGTAGCAATTGTTAACCGTTCGTCATCCTGTAGTTTTTGCCCTATTTTCCGGATAGCTATTTTTGCATTCGGAATACGTCGGTTTTCAAAGAGTTTTATACGAGCTCTCACATCCAACAATTCTTCTTCAAGTAAATCAATCTGTTCTTCGAGGCACTTGATTTCTGCCCGCAACTGCAATTGTTCTTGCATCAGTTCAATCGCATCATCAACCCACAACGGTGTAGCTCCGTCAACCGGCATCACATTAAAATCGACTTTTTCGAACTGCTGTACCCGTACACCTGCAACATCAATGGGTTTAGTAATTATCTCGTTCACTGAAATGAAATGATCTATGTTAACCCAAGAGTCGCTCATCACTGCGATCCACGGTTCTGCGGCTTTACTATTTTTTTCAATCTCATCCCTAATTTCTTCAATTCGCTCAGCAATTGAGTTAATGGTTGCCATCAACGATTTTTCCATAGCTTCGAACAAAGGCAACATCCTCTCCGAAACTTTCAAAATCTTCTTTTGACGAGCCCGCTCTGTTTTTGTATATCTAATTTTTAAATTTGCCATTCTTAATCTTCATCTTTTATCGATGGATCTACCACGGACGCCAAGACCAGTGCCCCTTGCTCTGCGTTAAACGAATGCATGCGAGATAAAATTTGTAGCTTCAGTTTGTACACCATCACTTCGGTAAGTGTAAACGTTTTGCCCGCCTCAATAGAAGACAGCTCCTCCCACTGCGATTGCATGATTTGTTTCTCCCGTTCTAACGGATTTGCCGCAATCGCTACATTCGACAAACGCTCCAGTTTCGGTTGCCGATTTTCTGATCTGGCTTTTCGTATTTCCAGAAGGTCTTCTTGCACCTCACTTAGCATGTCACGAATGCTCTTTTTACTTAAATCTTTAGCCTGCTCATCCCTCTGCCGGATGTCAACCGCTTCGAGCGCTTTGAAATGCTTTTTAGAGAGCTGTTTTTGAGCATCGGCATTAAACTCGTCAAGTGAAATTGGCGGCACCTGCCCATAGGTCAATGATGGCAAACTACACATCAGGTATACCATGCTTGACATTGCTAGTCCTCCTGTTTTTTAGTGATCAGTTTTACTAAGTCCTTATTCATAATTGAAAACAAGGCATTTTCCACGTCCTTCGAGCTTAACACAAACTGTACGCCTTCTTTCTCTGAAGAATTAATCACAATTTTCGCTTCACTGCTCGTAAGCGGTTTTAATTCAACCTGTTTATCCAATGATTTTTTCAAAAGAAACGCTTCCATTCCTTTTACTGTTTCAGCAGGTATTTTCACTTCCTTGTTTCCGGAAATATCTCCAATTACCGCCGTCAGTAATTCTTTCAAGTACTGCTCTTGTGTAAAAATAGTGTCGCATTCTTTTCCGAAAACTGATTTCAGATTTTGAAGCACTGCAATTTTGGTCGCTTCAACCATATCTCGGGAAGCCTGTGCAATCGAAATCTGAGCATTCTTTTCCAGTTGATCAGCCTTGCTTTTAGCTTGCTCAATCAGACTGCTTTTCCTCGCTTCGGCTTCTGAAATGATCGTTTCTGCTTGTTGCCTGGCTTGCTCAATGATCCGTTGTTTTTCCTCCTCGCCAGCGTTAATTCCTTGTTCTTTTAACTTGAAAACGATGCCTTCCAGATTTTCCCTATCATTTTTCATATCGATTTATTGTCGAGTGGTTAATTATTTATTCCAATATTCGTCAATCAACTTTTTGCTCAGCCCGGTTTCTGAAGGCTCGAAATGCCTTCTTAAAATATCCCAGCATTTATCCAAAGCCGCTTCCAGTTGAATGGGCTCTCCAAAAGGTTCCTCCATGTTTGCAATAAAATCCTCGCGGTAGCGAAGGAGCTTTTGAGAGAATACATCATTGGCTGCACCAACTTCTGCTGCTTCGTGAGCTTTTTCGGCATCAGCAAGTAACGATGACATGGCTGTCATTATCGGACGGTGGTCACCTCGGGTACTACCGTTTACCTGCTGCTTTAGCCGCGAAAGTGAACGTGCTAATTTTAATTTTCCTTTTTCCAGAAAGAACTGTCCTTCTGTAATGTAACCGGTATTATCAGGCACCGGATCTTCCAACGACTCCAGCGTAGTTGCTCCAATAATTGTAATGGAACCAGCGCCTTCAACATCTGCCGCCACTTCATAGCGTCGGGCCAACTCGGAGTACAACGATCCGGGATAGCCTTGTAGCGAAGGAATCTGATCCTGGTAATTGGCGACATTACGCAAAATGTTCGACCAGTTGGTCATATCGGTAAGCAGCACCAACACATCTTTTCCTTCGTCTGCAAATTCACGGGCAACACTCAGTGCGACATCCGGAAGCATTAAGCCCTTAATTTGTGAATCGCCTGCCAAGTGAGTAAACATGATGGTTTTATCAATATTTCCCGATTGCGACAGCTGTTCTTTGAAATAATGATACTCATCGAATTTCAACCCAATACCTGCAAATATGATAATATCGACCTGAGCACCCTGCGCAATCTGCGACAACAAGCGGTTATATGGTTCGGTGGGACCCGCAAAAATTGGAATTTTCTGTGATTTCACCAATGTATTAAAAACATCAATCATTGGAATACCGGTCCACATAGGCTGTTTAGGTACCAATCGAACTGTTGGATTTAAAGTATCCAACCGTGTTGAAACCTGTTTCTCGAATATAACTTCGGGGCCACCGTCTGCTACATCTCCTACTCCATCGAAACTCCGGCCAAGCATATTGTGCGAAAAACCTGCTGTTAACGGAACTTCATGCATCCGTATTTTGGTCTGTGTACTTAATCCCTGAGTGCCGTTGAATACCTGAAAGCGGGTAAAGTTTTCGTTAATATTAATGGCTTTGGCAAATGAAAGGCTTTGGTTGGTATCAGCATTCAGCAACTCCACCACGTGATTTAAAGCTACGCCCGGGTTTCCTTCTACCGAAATCAAAGCTTTACCAACTTCGCTTATTTTACTTATTTCTTTTCGTATCATAGTGCGTATTCTTCTTGTAGAATAAACTGTTCTATTTTTTCAGGAAGAACAGCAATTTGCTCTTCGCTAGTGGCATTACTATTCCAGTCTCTCCACCATTGGCGCAAGCCATCAAATTTTGTTTTAATCGATTCTTTCAGCTCCTCATCTTCCATCCCGGTTTTCGGGAATGCGATTGGGCTATCAATCAGTTTCTGAACCGCTTGGTTGATGATGTTCAACCGATCAGGTCGGGTGCAAGCGTCCACCTTCTGAAATCCATCTTGCTGCATGACACAAAAATCGATCGTTTGCCCTTTTTGGTAGAGTACATATTTATCAACCGGAACTTTTTTCAAACCAATCGTACTAATTGTTTGATCGATTCCATCCGCATCGTTCAGGGTTTGCAATATTTTTTGACGATCGGTCCATGGAATAAAACTGTCGTAAACCGAACTTGTATACGCCAACGGGTCGATAGCCGGGTATTTTTTGGCATCGGCACGATCTTGTGACAATCCCCAGAAACCTCCTGTAGCGTCCATTGTAGCCTGCGTTACCGGCTCCTGAAAGTTTCCACCAGCCGGCGATACTGTTCCAATAAAAGTTAATGAGCCCCCCGTACCTGCATCGGCTCCGGCACGTTGATACATTCCCTTAATCTGATCAGGTATATCCATCGGGAACGCTTCAGGCCCGGGAATATCACCCTGACGTCCACTACGTTCTCGAAGAGCCTGTGCCCAACGGGAAGTCGAATCGGCCAACAAAATAACATTGTATCCCTGATAACGATAGTATTCACCAACCGACAATGCAATAAATACACTAGCTTCGCGGGCTGCCACTGGCATCGAGCTGGTGTTCCCGAAAATGCACATCCGGTTCATCAATGATTCACCTGTTGACGGATCATCAAGTTCTGCAAAATCTTTAAAAACCTCTACAGCTTCTCCTGCTCGCTCGCCGCAAGCTGCCATAATAATAATGTCGGCTAGCGCATACTTACACAACGAGTGCTGCAATACGGTTTTCCCGGCTCCAAACGGCCCGGGATTCCCAACGGTACCACCGTAACCAACTGGTGCAAGCAGGTCGATTACCCGAACGCCTGTAGATATCGTTTTACTTGGAATTATTCGTTCTTTGAAGGGAATGGGTGATTTTACCGGCTGCCGAAAGACGAGTTTCAGCTCGTGACGAACCTTTTGCTTGTCGACAACTACAGCCACGACCTCTGTAATATTTAGCGATTTTTTTTCGACAATACGTTCTACCTTACAAGGACCAAGGCTAAAAGGAACCAATATTTTGTGATCTAACCGACCTTCAGGCACGGAACCAATCGCATCGCCTCCCTTCACTTCATCACCAACTTTAACACTCGGAGTAAAGTCCCACAATTTTTCTTCATCCAACGCTGGAGCTTTCATCCCTGGCACTAAATAAGCACCTTGTTCTCCTAACTTGTATAGCGGATTTTGAAGCCCGTCCCAAATACTGGTTAAAAGTCCAGGTCCTAAGAGCACCGATAAAGGTGTTCCTTTAAATTCAACCAAGTCACCGATCTGTGCACCCGTTAAATCTTCGAAGACCTGCATTTCTACAATACCGACATCTGGATTTTTCGGATCCGGATATATCTGCAAAACCTCAGCTTGCAGAAGCTTTCCATCCACCGTAATTTCAGCGGTTTCACCCATTATTACATTCTCTCGAAACCGTGCTCTTACCAGCGAATCCTGAATGGATATTAGAGTCGCACTCCTCCTCTTATTATCATAGCCCATTGTCATATTCTTTAAACATCAAAAAAAGCAAAATATTTTTAACCCAAAAATGAACATCGTATAAGGGTGACGCGAAAATAGCAAAAATTAACGATTTTTTATCTCATCACATCAACACTAAAGAAGCAAACTGAAACAATTTAATGAATACAACCGGCTGCAGTCACCACTTCACTAGCTCGAGTTAGCGTTTAGCCAACTGTTGTTGCCTTTTTACTGACTCAAGTCGGTTTTTAAGTGGGAGGGGGGGGTAGTTCTTTTAAGTCAATGTCATCAACTTAAGCTTTAAACGGGTTTGTCTTTTTGATGTCATTGATAAAAAGTCCTCCCCTTCTTTTGAGTCATAAAGAGATGTCAAGCATGCGATTGGCAATGCGGATAAACATCACAACGGTACTTCAAAGATTGTGGCAGCAAGTTTTTCTGCGGGAGAATATCTTATAGCAGCTACAGTATTAATAAATTAAATAATAACAGTCGGAAAGCGAATATCCAAGTAGTTTATTTAAATTGTGCAATTACTTCAGCAAAGCCTTACATTCAATCAGCTCAACAAAAGAAGTTCTAGAATGCTGATCGTTGATTTAAATTAATGTGGGTAAATGAGTCCAGGGTAAAAACTAGACGAATTCGATCTTTAAATGGCCCAACTTCTGATTTAATATTGTTACTGATGAGCAAAGGAATGTGAAATTCGATTAAATTCCAGAAGCCCGTTTTGATACCGGCTTCGAAAAAAATATTCGGATCATTGTAGTAATCATCACCGGCATCACTAAGTAAAACAGTTAAAAATGGTTTGATGGGGAGTTTTTCTATTTTACGAGGCAGGCTGCTCGTTAATGTCAGAGAAAACAACCAATCACTATAGCCAAGACTCTTGTTGACTGGTGAAACCACCCCGCCTTCGTTCAACGTCATTTGTCGTGACCAAAATGTTGACGGGAACACACTAAAACGATCGGGGTAAAAACCCTGATAAAGATATAATTCGCGACCACTTCGTCCGGCAGGAGCCAATCCGTATAGCGAAGCCATCGAAGTTTTTCCCAACATGGCACCTGAATAAAACCGAAAGTCCAGTCCCCGGCTTTCCCCATAGTAACTAAGTCGGAAGTTCAACTCTGCTGTTATTTTTTGATAAACCTGCGTATATTCAATAGCGCTGCGCAAAGTAAACGGATTGATAATGCTTTGTTTTTTAAAATGGTATCCGATCTGAACGAAAGAATTTTGTTCAGCCTTTTCGCCCCTGTATAGCTGAAAAAGGTCAGATGCCTGAATATAATTCCCGTAAATACTTTGGACGAATGGTTCTTGCTGATCTGATCTGAAAAAAAGTTCGACCCCGGTTTTTAAGGTTTGGTAGTTTTGATTGCCAGGAGCTCCAAATTGGGTACCTTCAAGCGAAAAGGTAGCCTTCCGAACCAATTTATGAAAGGGAGTTACGGTATAAGACAACCTTGCGAAACCTGCCAAATTGGAGTGTTTGAAACCATAGAAAGGCATGATAAAGTATTTTAGTGGCTTCGGAATGACAAAACCATTGTACAAAGCCATTCCGATCATCGCCCCATCTTCTCTGGTCCAACTGAAAGATGGAAAATACATGAGGTTATTTTTTTCCTGATCTTCGACAGAAAAGTAAAGTTGAGGCTGAATCGGATCAGCCGTACGAAAAACACCATGATTCCTAATGTTATTATTTTTTCGAAAGATCTCCGGCATCACATGATTGGGGTCAATTTTGACTTCAGTATAATTGCCAGAAGGAAGCTGAATCCATCGTTGCCCATCAAAGCCGTCAATCCACTTTTCAAAATAAACAGAATCATCTTTCATTCCGGCAATAACCAAAGGCGAAGCCAACTCTCCCTTATTTTTGATTAGAAGTTTTTGGCCTTCCAAGCGTTCCAACTTGTAATCAAGTCGTTTGGTTGTGCCCAGAAAATCTTTAAAAAACCAACCGAGATCCTTCCCCGTGTACGATTCTATGGCAAGCCGGAAATCAGACGGCTGCGGATGTTTGAATTTCCAGCGGCGATAATATTCATTCATGGCCGAATCAAAAACAGAGTCGCCGAGATAAGCACGTAGATAGTTTATTCCTCGGGCACCTTTGTAATATACAATCAGGCTATAGTTGATGGCATTCAACTCGGTAGCAGTAAGATTAATTGGTTGTTCAAGGTTATTTCGAGCCAAGCTTAGCCAATAATATTCTTCTGCCTGCAGCACATGCTGTTGATCAAGATTCAAGAATTTTGCGAGCTTCTCATTCTTTATATAGATCTCCCAAAGCTTAATGTTGGGATACTTTTCCAACATGTGTCGTGCGGTATAGGCACTAGTAAGCGACTCGTCAAGGTATGGGTGCAACCGCTCGTTCGACGCCAGCGAGCTGTAAAACCAATTGTGACAAATTTCATGAGTGATGACCTCATCAAGGCTGTAGGCGTCGTTCGTCTCTCCAATAACTGCTAAGCTCGGGTACTCCATTCCAAGTCCGGATTTAAGTTTAGTTTGAACAACTGTAAAACTGGAGTAGGGATAGTCGCCAATCCATCTGGAAAAAGCAAGCAAGGCTTCGGAAGCATAAGACAAGGCGTTCTTCCAATACTCTGCCCTATTGTCTGAAAACAAAGCATAAATAGTCACTTTCCTACCGGATTGGGGCAATAATATCGTTTCTGTTTCGAGGTGGAATTCAGGATCAGCAAACCAAGCGAAATCGTGCATATTTTGGCTGGTATATTGAAGTTTTTTGAGTTTTATTGAACTGGTCAAATCACTGATCTTTTCTTCCTCAAGCGTATCTAATGGAATCGTGTCGTTGGCGATACGTTCTAGCCGCTGTAGTTCGTCGCTGGTTTTAAGCTCCCCTGTTGCAGCTACGGTGTAACTTTCGGGTAGCGTAATCGAAACGTCATAGTTTCCGAATTCAGAATAAAATTCACCTTGATCCAGATAGGACATAGGATGCCAGCCATCTTGGTCATAAACCGCTGGTTTTGGATACCACTGCGAAATTTGATACGACTTTCCACTAAAGCCTAATCTTGATATTTCGCCCTGTGGAACTTGAACTCTAAATGAAGTACTTATGTAAGTGGTATCGCCCGGTTTGATTGGCTCATTCAAGTGAACCTGACAGACATCCTCTTGCCCCTTCAAAAAATGCCAGTGAATTTTCTGGCTATTGGCCCTAAAATCTAGAGAATCAATCAATCCCGTCAGCTTCGGATCATTGAACAGTTTTCCTTTACCATATAATTGAAAAAGTTGTTTGGCTAAAGCTGTTTCGTTATTGGAATAGGCATTTGGCCAAAGATGAACGTAGAGAAAGTCGAGGGTGTCCGGCGAGTGATTGATGTACTCAAAAACCTCGTTTCCCCGAAGTACGTGATTTTGATCGTCGAGTGTGACCTTTATTTCAAAATTAACTTCCTGCTGAAAATAGCTTTGTGCAGTAGCTTTGCCGCAATAAATCACGCTGAGAAAAAGGAGAGAGAGACTTACTATTTTAAACGTATTCCAAATAATCCCTAACTTACAAGTAGCCCTGTATTTTTGTTTCATTTATTGAGTTTGAAAATTCAACCTCCAGGACTCGAATTTTGACTTTGATAGAATGATTTTGTTTTTGCTTTAGGTGTTAAATTGCTCCAATGATTTTCCAACTCACACATTGAATTTCGAAGCACCGTAAATATTCAGTGTAATCATATTCAATGTGTGAACTAAAATCAATTCAGACTTGACTATAAAAGAATAATCAAAAGGATAATAATCAAAAGTGTACTTCCTCCAATGTATATGGTTCCGCCATGCTTCTTTACGTTCTTTTTGATCTCCTTCACCTCTTTACGCAAGGCACGTTTTTCCTTCGAAGTCATTTCCGATGTATCCATCTCACGAATCTCTTCAATACGATCTACCAACTTATTGATCTCTTCCTTCGATAGTTTGTTCTCCGCTTCTGTTTTTGTAGCATTACTTCCTGACAACGAATTTTCTTTCGAATCATTCGCAAATACTGATGTTGTGCTAAAAGCAAAAATCATTAGAAATACAAAAAAGGCAATCTTTTTCATTTGGTTAAATTTTAAATTCATAAACTAATATACTTAATAAAAATTAACAGTTTACATTCGCAATTGTTGAAACACCTCTTATCAAACTGATTAGCAGCAACTAATATTACGTCCTTCTTTATTTTCGGTGCTGACAGACATGCTCGAATGTAGTCTAATTCAGCAATCATTACAGCCCAACTAAATGACTCTATTAGCATTAAAGACAGTCACTAAAATAAAGCACTAAGAATAGAAATTCCAATATTAGTTGTAAAAAATGAATTAACTTGAATTTTAACCATCAACTAAGAATCACGTAGAAATAAACAACCAACAACCTAGCTACTACTTTTCAAACCTAAATAAAAAGTCTGTTCTCCCTCCCTTGTTATCGCATCGAAAGAAATCGGCCAAATTCCCTCGCAACAATTATTTGTCATTTAATCATAAGTGATTTCACGATTCAAGAGTTACATCTCAAAAAAATTACTACGATATTTTACCTAAAGCCTAAAAAACGGGGTTACTAATCAGCAAAAAATAGAATAAACATTGACCATGGCGGGCAAAACACATGCTTTTAAGTATATTAACTTCATTATAGGTCAAAAAAAACAAAATAGGTTCAAAATGAAACCCACACTAAAAAAAACATCAAAGAATTATCAATCAGAATATTAAAAACAAGACACATCAACGATACAGTGTTATTAATAACTCATTGTGAACAATTTTATTTTTTTATAAAAAAAGAGAACCGATAATAACTAAATTGCAATAATTGAGGGAATTAGCATAAGATTTAGTATTTTTGAAATGTCGGTAACGCGTGAATGTAGGAAAAGGTGTAAGAATCAATTTTTAAATGGTCCTAAAAAATAAGATTCTTTCGGGTGTATTGGGTGCGGCGGTAATTATATTTTTATTATTGGAGAATAAATTCTCTGAATCTCATCCACTTAACAAGGAGCTGTATATCAACATCTTAATTGAAAAACACATCTCTATTCCAAAGCAAAACATTCAGAATGATAATCCGACATCCCCCTATTTAACCGACGCAAGACACACACACCCCCCACTCACAAAGACGTCTGAAAACCAACACAAAGGACAAATCAACACCTCTTCATCGCAATCAATTGAATCGAAATTGATCTTCAAAAAAGAAGTTACTCAACCTAGAAATAACGATCCGCCCATACTACTCGCGTCCATAGAAAGAAACATCCATTTTATAAATTTAAAATCTAATATATCTGATAACAACTCTACTTTTTTCAGTTCTCTCTATCACAATAATTTCCCGATAAACAATCCTGCTGCCGGCACAATTACGTCGATTTCTACAGGTGGGTCATGGAGTGACCCAGCCAGCTGGGTGGGCGGTGTTGTCCCCGGAGCAGGAGATGATGTAATAATCGCAAATGGCACAACAATTACGATAGATGCAGACGCTACAAGCCAAAGTATAACAATTGAAAGTGGTGGCATATTAAATGTCAACAATTCCACAACATTATTAGTAACTGGTGATTGGACCAACAACGGGACTTTTAATGCTGGAACTGACGGAATTGTAGCTTTTTCCGGACCAACGCCTGCAACGATTAGCGGAACCACCACTTTTGAAGAATTGATTATTGACAAAGGAAGCCTTTCATCAACGTTAGCCATATCAGGCGATGTAACTGTTTCAAGTGGTGGAAGTTTAACGGCTACCAGCGGACTGATTCAAGTAAACAACAGTGCTAGCTTCAGCCTAAACTACAGCAATCAGCTAGATATACCTTCAATTGCCGGAATTGAAGTGAATGGAGGAACGCTAACTACGGGCAATTTCTCAATTTACAACGAGGGGCTCGTCAGAATCAACTCCGGAACGGCAACTTTTGGAACCAATTCAGGGAATAGTGTTCATACACAAATTGATGGTGCATTTCATGTCATTAACGGAACAGTGAGTTTTGCAGGAAGACTTGAAAATACTGCAGGAGGAACGTTAACTCCCCCCGGAATTGCATCCGGCATTAATATTTCTGGCGGGAATATTACTTTGAGCACTGAAGGGAATGGACTCAGCAACACAGGTTCTTTAAATGTAACATCGAATGGTGATTTTAACTTTACAGGTGGAACTATCATCTTTCAGCATGCCAGTACTGCAACCACAGCTTTAGACCTTGGCTTTGTTAGTGGATCCGGAACCAAAACCATTACAAATGGGGTCTTTCAATTTGGAAACTCATCAACAACCTCTTTGAGTTCTTTCATAGTAAACAGTGAAATTCCAATCCCCAACATTGAAACATATGCAAATATCGATCTGGAATTATCTAATTCATTGATTATTTCAGATCAGTTGACACTCGGAACAAATAGTCGATTACAACTCAACAACAATAGCCTCCAAATACACGCATCCTCCCTTGGAACCTACTCTTTTCCGATTGTTAGTAGCAGTGGCACATTAATACCACTTGACTTACAGATAGTAAGTGGTAGTTCAACCCCATCATCAGCTATCAGTATCTCAACAACTGAAAGCAAACATCCGAATAACGCGAATACAGCTAACTACCTTGACCGCTATTGGAATATTGATGTAACCGGTATTACCGGATTGACTTATGATGTTATTGCAAATTATTCTGACAATGATATTAATGGATCTGAGTCCGAAATAACAATGGGTGTTTACAATGGAACTTTACCTTGGACAAGAGGCAATATCAACACCTCAAACAATACAATTTCGTCTACTGGAATTGCTGACGAATCAATTTCATTTTCCGGCATAGCTGCTGCTCCGCCAACCGTGAATATCACAGCTGATAACTCAACCATTTGTAACGGAGAAACCGCTGAACTGACTGCAAATGCTTCAGGTGACCCAACATTGACCTACAGCTGGACTTCATCACCACTGGGTTTTACTTCAACGAGTGCTATTATAAATATAAGTCCCTACACATCAACCACCTACAATATAGTAATGACAGATGGTAATGGATTTACAAACACGGCAACATCTGACATCACTGTTAACCCTTTACCAACAGCAACAATTTCCGGGACGATAGCTGCTTGTCCAAATGGAACGCAACCGACAATCACTTTTTCCGGAGCAAATGGTTCAACACCATATACCTTCACTTATAACATCAATAGCGGAGGAAACCAGACAATTACGACATCATCCGGCAATTCTGTAACACTGCAAGCTCCAACATCTGCTACTGGTACTTTTAATTATAATTTAATTGGTGTGGAAGATGCAAACGGATGTATTCAAAATCAAACAGGCACGGCAACCATTACCGTTGAAGACACGGAAGCTCCAACTGTTTCAAATTGTCCTTCATCTCCGATAACAGCAACGGCTGATGCCGGATCCTGCGCCACTACCGTAAATTACACAACTCCTACATTCGATGACAACTGCGATGGAACCGGGCTTTCCGGAACCTTGATTTCTGGATTATCCTCTGGCTCAAGCTTTCCTGTTGGCACAACAACTGTCACGTATGAATACACCGACAATTCAGGGAATGGGGCAGTCTCCTGTTCCTTCGATGTAGTTGTTGATGACAATGAAAATCCGGTTATAACAAACTGCCCAACTGACATCAGCGCGAGTAACGATCTTGGAAGTTGTGGTGCAAACGTATCCTGGTTTCCTCCTGACTTTTCTGACAATTGCACACCAACATCAAACCTCACCATTGTCAGATCAGACAATCCAGGTGATTTTTTCCCTGTTGGAACGACTACGGTAACTTATACTGTAACCGACGTTTCTGGAAATTTCATTACCTGTAGTTTCAATATCTCCGTTAATGACATTGAAAACCCGACAGGAGAATACTGTCCGGCAGACATAAACGCTTATGTTAGCATTGATTCCTGCGAAGCTGTTGTTAACTACACATTACCAACATTTCAGGACAATTGTGATGGAACAGGACTAACCGGTATTTTAACCGAAGGCTTTGGTTCCGGCGAAATCTTTCCACACGGAACAACAACTGTTACCTATTCATACACAGACGCAGCAGGCAATGGACCAAAAACGTGTTCTTTTGATGTTAATGTAATTGACAATATTGATCCCACAATCTCTTGTCCTGCGAATATCACTGTAGATACTGATCCCGGAACATGTGAAGCTACGATTACAATTGGCCCCCCAACCGTCAACGACAACTGCATAACGACAACAATTACAAACGACTATACCAATACTGACAACGCTTCAAGCACCTATCCCATTGGAAGCACAAATATTGTATGGATGGTTACCGATGCTGCTGGAAACACCTCCACCTGCACACAAACTATTATTGTTGAAGATAATGAAAATCCCACGGCCTCCACTCCAGGAGATCTTGGTCCATTCAATTGCTATTCGGATATTCCGCTACCCGATATTAATGCAATTAGTGATGAGGTTGATAATTGCGGAGCAGTCACCGTAAACCACTTAAATACCACTGGCGACCCAGGTTGCACAGGCACGGTTGTGAGAACATACCGATTAATTGATCAATATGGGAACATCACGGATATTGATCAAAACATCCTTATTGAGGATACAACTCCTCCAATCGCTGATACACCAGCACCCCTCGGCCCATATGCTTGTTATGACGATCTTCCGGCTCCAAGCCCAACAGTAATTACAGGGAAGGCTGACGCCTGCGGTGGTATCGTGACAGCAACATTCTTCAGTGACTCCTCTGATCCTGGCTGTAGTGGAACCATCACACGAACCTATCAAATAACTGATGAATGCGGCAACTCCGCTAATATCACACAGGAGATTTTAGTTGAAGACAGCATCGCACCTGTTCTTTCAGGAATACCAGCGAATACTAACGCAAGTTGCAGCAATATTCCAACAGCCGCAACACCTACAGCAACCGATAATTGCGACTCCTCTCCCGCAGTTACTCTTGTTGAAACCAGTACCAAAACTTCCGATGGAAGCTGTACCGATTTTAGCTACGTACTCACGCGAACCTGGATTGCAGAAGATGCTTGTGGAAACTCTTCATCAGCAAGCCAAACCATTACCGTGCAAGACGCAACCAACCCCTCAATTACAGCGCCGGCAAATATTACAATTGATTGTTCCGACAGCCAAGATACATCATTTACTGGATCTCCGGCAATAAATGACAATTGCGACAGCACTCCAAGTATAAGTGTTTCCGACGAAGTTAGTTTTCTCGGTTGTGCAAGCGAAGCCTCAATCATCCGAACTTTTACCGTTACCGATGCTTGTGGAAACTCAGCAACTGCAAAGCAATACATTACTGTTGCAGACAATACTCCCCCAACCTGGGATAGTTTTCCTTCTGACTTTTCAGTTGCATGCCCGGATTCCATTCCGGACACAGCAACCTTAACAGCCACCGACAACTGCGGAACAGCTACAGTAGAAATTATTAGTGACTCTTTTCTGGGGTTAGAAGGACAACCCGGCTTTTGCCCATCAGGAGTGCAAACTGTTTACCGAGCCACTGATGAATGTGGCAACTTTGTACAAGACACACTTATTATTACTGTTTTAGCTGAATGTGGCTGTAGCACCTGCGAAAGCTCAGTTCCTCACCAATATGCAGACTTAAGTTCGAACCCTGATTCCTTATGGATTGGCGAATGGTTACAACGAGATGGAAATTGCTGTGACGTCCAAAAAAACCATGAGTGTCAATCAATTAACCTCATATTACATGAAGATGCCGTTGCCATTCAGATTAATGATGTTCAGGCTCCCTCATACGGAAGTGAAACATACCAACTAAATTGTGGGCCTGAGGATGCTTTTGGGAAATGGATATGCGTTGATGGACCAGGCCCACATATTATTACCGTTTGTAAACCGGGAAAGGAACAACAACAAATTGAGATCCGGTCTATTTCTGGAGTAATTATTCCAGAAAACTTGACTACCAGAGTAGGATGTGACTACGAAGTAAGTGTTGAAGGTAATTTAGAAGAATCCTCGATTACCTGGACTGATATATCAGGAAATGGTTATGAAAGCTACCTATCGTGTACTTCAGGATGTTTTGCAACCACATTTACTCCAGACGAGAATGCTCCCACTACAGTAAAGTATGAAGTATGTGGAACGATTGATGCTGAATACACAAACTCAAAGCAGGATGGACTGGAGAACTGCATCGATGGTGTTCAAGTGTGTGACACAGTTTCAATTACTGTTTATCCGCAGATTGACATTGAAATTGAAGGAACAGAAGTGTGCGAACCAGCAAGCCCTACATATACTGTCACTCCCATACCAACCGGAACATACAACGTATACTGGTACTCAGGTTATGGATCGGCTGGGACTCCTGTTCACACCGAAACAAATGTAAGTCAGTCAACCTTCACCCCATCGATAAGTTCGGCCGGCGTTTATCAGTATTCAGTAAAAGTTGTTGAATTAATTACAGGTCTCGAATGTGCTGAAGACACAGCCAACTTCGATATGATCATTCACCCACAACCGATGTTCGATCTTGGTGACGATGAATCGGCATGTACTGAAAGCTCTGTAACTATTGATCTGCCGGATGAGTACACCTACACGTGGTCGCCATCAACCGATGTTATTCAAGGTGCGAACCCGGGCGACTTCACTATTTTAGCCAACACTATTGGAACAACAACTTATACAGTAACCGCAACTACTGAATATGGGTGTACCGTCTCCGATACATGGACTGTAAATGTACAAGCTTGCCTGGCATGCCGGGATACTACCCTTTGCCCGGATGGATCATTTTCGATTTCTACGGTTAGTGAATTTATTGCTGCCGGAGGTATTGTTGATTACCCGTGTAATGTAAGCGACAATAGCATTCAACTATTAGCGTCTGTTACCGATGGTAATAGTTGTCCGGAAACGATAACAAATACTTATGAAATAACTGACGACTGTGGAAACGCAGAATCTTGTGATCTGACTATCACTTTAAATGATGTTGAACCGCCGACATTAGCCTGCCCAACAGATATTTCAGTGGATGCCTGTTCGTTTATTGAAGTAGAATCAATTACTGGACTTCCTGTATCGACAACTGCAAGCACAATTGATATTGGGCAATTCCTTTCTGCGGGCGGCGATGCTTCTGATAATTGCAACTTATTGATTACCTACCAAGATGTTACTACTGGTAATTGTCCTACAACCATTCGTAGAACGTTCACCGTTTCTGATTTATGCGGTAATGAAAATCAATGCACCCAAATAATAACAATCAACGACACTTCAAAACCCTATATTACCTGTCCTTCTGATATTTCAGAAGAGGCTTGCAGCCTGTCGGATTTAAGCAGCCTCACCTCACTTCCTTATTCAAGTACAATTAGCACGATTACGGGAGCTGAATTTATTGCGTCAGGAGGATTAGTTAATGACCCTTGCGGAGTGCAAGACATTACTTATCGGGATTCAGAATCTGGAAGTTGCCCAATTACAATAGAACGTTACTTTACATTCACAGATTCCTGTGGAAATGACACTACCTGTAGTCAAACGATAGAATTTACCGACTCTGAAGACCCAACAATAGTTTGTCCATCAGATCAAAACTACGAATGCTTGACTTCTATTCCTCCTGCCTACTTCTACAGTTGCTGAATTTGAAGCCGCTGGAGGTGTTATTACTGAAAATTGTAACATCGATCCGTTGTCATTAAACATGATAAACGAAACAACAACTACTGGATCATGCCCCATTATAGTCACCCGAACCTATCAAATTGCCGACTTTTGTGGAAATGGTCGCCACTTGCACCCAAACGTTTACAGTTAACGACACTGAGCCGCCAGTTCTCCATGATATACCTGACGACGTTGAGTTTGAATGTTCTGATTGTGTTCAATCATTTTTAAACTCAAGTTTCGAAAATCCAGTACAAACTACAACGTCAAACACTCAAGCTAATTTCATTGCATGGGGAGGATATGGCAGTTGGATTTACTGGCACGAAAACGGCGTCGAAGGATGGGATACAGAAGCTTCAGATAATAGGATTGAACTACATCCATCTGGGTTCAACAATATTAATTCAGCTGATGGAAATCAACACGCAGAACTTAACGCACATCAAAACTCAGATCTATTTCAAACATTTTGTACTGTTCCTACAACGTACTTGCAGTTGGTTTTGCCCACGCTAAAAGAAGTAAATCAAACAATACATCAGACGATATAATGCAAGTGCTTATTGGTGATGCGACACAACCCGAGAGCACTTACACTACATATGGTCCATTTACTCAAACACAATGTCAACATGGACTTATCATACCATTTCATATCCCGTTCTGCCGGACAAACTTCAACGAAATTTATTTTCAGAGCGGTTCAAGGAAGTCCATCTACGATATTGGAAGGCAATCTAATTGATGACATCACTGTATTAACATTATTTGACCCAACCGCCATTCCATATATTACCGACAATTGTAATGCATCATTGGATCTAGATGAACAACGGGTTGATGGAGAATGCGAAGGAAACTACCAACTATTTAGAACCTGGACAGCAACAGACGATTGTGGTAATTCCACCTCTGCTACGCAAACTGTAACTGTTGGAGATTTTGAAGCTCTATTTTGGTTGGTCTACCCAATGACACAACAGTAAATTGCGATTCTATTCCAGATCTGCCAAATGTAACAGCTACTGACAATTGCGCCGATGTTACCCCCGTTTATAGTGAAATAAGCGGAAGTGGCTGTAACTACACAATAGAAAGGACCTGGACAGTTGAAGACGATTGCAACCACATCACCAGCCACACTCAGTACATAACAGTTCAAGATACGACTCCTCCGACATTCACCGTTCCCTGTCGATATAACTATTTATAAGATGACAACTGTAATTACGACACCTCAGTAACAACACCGGCGATGTAACCGACGAGAGTGATGACTGCTCCATTAATCTGAATGCCAGCTACTCTGATATAGAAACAGCCGGTTCCTGCTCTGGAGAAATTATTGTTTCCAGAACTTGGAGCCTAACCGATGATTGTGGAAACAACATCACCTATTTGCAAACAATTACCGTAGCCGATACAATTAGTCCAATTGTTTCCTGTCCTCTTTTAGCCGATGTCGAAGCTTGTGATATTTCTGAATTCAATAGTCAAACTGTGTTCCCTTATTCAACTACCTCCGACATCAATCACGATTACTGAATTCTATGGTATTGGAGGTACTGCAACTGATAACTGTAATGTATTTACAATCTCCTATCAGGATGTGAGCAATAATGGAAATTGTCCCGAAACAATTACCAGAACATATACCGTTTCCGACAATTGTGGTAATGTTACGACTTGCACTCAAACCATCAACCTTATCGACACCACTCCACCGACAATAACATGCCCTCCTGATGATTCAATGGAAGCATGTAATGCTGATGGGATTGAAAGCTTGACAACCTTACCCTTTTCTACCGCATTAACAACAATTACATCGACTCAACTAATTGCAGCTGGTGGAACCGCTTCTGACAATTGCGCTATTAATGAAATCACATATATTGATGATAGTACCGGAATTTGTCCAATCGACGTCGTTACTCGATACTTTCACAGTTACTGATTCATGTGGGTAATGAGGTGAGTGTGAGCAAGAGGATTGAAATAGCACCGCCGGCCATTACATTCAATGACCCAGCTGACGATGCTGCCGATGGTTGCGAGTTCGATGCTGCCGACCTGGCTTCCGCTCAAGCTCTGCTCGATGCGGACCTGGCCGCATGGGTTACTGCACAACAGGAAGCATTTGCAGCTGCCGGTGGTTGTGATCCCGTTGTTACAAATGACTTCCTAGCTCAAAGCGTTGCCCTGTGCGACGGTGGAAGCTTCACAATTACATGGACCATTACAGACCTGTGCCAGACAGAAACGACGACAGCGACTTTCAACGTCACTCCCCCCAACGCCGTTTACATTTACTCCGCCAACAAACATGGACGCGGAACTGACTTGCGACTACTCCGACCAAACGCAGCTTGACCAGGCGATTTCGGATTGGGTGGAT